>CAUZRT010000016.1:0-21554 GCA_963582235.1 Lentisphaeria bacterium | reverse complement strand
ACGAGCCCGCCGAACCCGATGGCGCCTATCGTCGAATGCACCGGGATCATTTTCTCAAGATCCTGCCGTTGAAATACGATCCCGAGCGTTGGACTGTGATTCGGATTCCGCTTCGTCGCGGACGCCTGCGATTACCCAAACCCGCAACCGGTCACACCAGCGCCGGCTTTGCCCAGCACATTCGAAAGGTAAAGGAGCGAATATCCACCCGCCGTTTCACCATTGTCGTCGAACCGCCGTTTGTCGTCATCGGTGACGAACCGGAGGCGGTCGTCCGCCGCCGTTCAAAGGAAACGGTACGCGCCGCCGTCGATCTACTGAAGAAGGCTTACTTCAAATACGACCCGTACGACATCATCGATATCTGGATGTTCAAAGATGAAACAAGCTATCGCACCCACACATACAAGCTGTTTCGCGACCGACCGACGACGCCTTTCGGATACTATTCCGAGGAACACCGGGCATTGATTATGGACATCGCTACCGGCGACGGGACGTTGGTGCATGAGATCGTGCACCCGTTCATGGCGTCCAACTTTCCGCAATGCCCGGCGTGGTTTAACGAGGGGCTCGGTTCACTCTACGAGCAATGCTCGTACAAAGGCGACAAGATTCGCGGTTTGACGAACTGGCGACTTTCCGGTCTTCAGCAGGCGATCCGCGACAACGCGCTCCCTTCATTCGAGTCATTGTGCGGCACCACACAGCACGAGTTTTACGATGCAGATCCGGGAACCAACTATGCACAGACGCGGTACCTCTGTTACTATCTTCAGGAGAAAAACCTGTTGCGGAAGTTCTATCATGCGTTTGTGAATGCGCACGCGGACGATCCGGGCGGCTATAAAACATTGCAGCGTATCCTTCAGAAAGAGGACATGGCTGCCTTCCAGAAAAAGTGGCAGACGTGGATCTTGAAGCTGCGCCTTCCTTGACGAATTGGCCAGTCGCCGGGATCGCGGCGCTGAATGTGAACCACAGCAGAGCCGTTTACATCTCACGCTTTCCGCCCGAGGCGGATTTCAGCTTCGCTCCAACACGTCTCACGTCTCACCCGCATCCGTATCAGCCGGTAGGGAATTTGCAACAGCAGCACGGCTGCCAGTGGAATGCCCGCAGTGTGGTGTTTCCAGGACGTTTGGAGGTCCAGGTGAAGGGCGAAAAGCGTGCCGCGCACCAGACCGCAACCCGGGCACTCCCGCCCGCTCGCTTTCCGGATCAGGCACAACTCGGGAATCTGTTTCACGCCGATCCGTACATGTCCGGCTTCCGGTTGGCAGAGCAGCAATGCCGTGAGGATCGTTGCCACCGATAGAAGAAGAACGACGCCGTGATACTTAAGACGCACATTCTTCGGCCGTCCTGTGCCCGTCGGCCGCGTCACATCCTGAGTGGACCCGGCCGGCCGGCCGTTGTCCTTCATTCGCTGGTCCAATTTCTTCCTCCGCCGGGAATCCCCGATTCGCAACTGTTTAGGTATCGGCCATTTGGGTGCCCGGGTGTCGGCTGCTTGCGGCGCATCTCGGTCCGATCCGTCCGATTATAAACCGCGAAACCTGCCATGTCTTTCGACATGGTCCGCCTGTGGCGGCAACCCCGGTGCCTGAATAGGTAATCCGATTCTTTGCTTTTACCCCGCCATTCCCCCGACTTTGCCCTACATGGCTGCGCCCCGGTACGCCCGCGCCGCGATCTGCATGGGATGCAACACCTCGATTGCAAGACCCGCCTGACGGATGCCCGATTCAAACTGAATGATGCATCCCGGATTTCCAGTGGCCACGATATCGGGTCGAACCCGTTCGAGGGCATTCAGCTTGTGAGCGAAAATCCGGGCCGACATCTCCGGTTGAGTCAGCGTGTACGAACCGGCGGCGCCGCAGCAGTAATCCGCATCGGGCAACTCGTCCACCTGCAGCTCCGGGATCGCCCGCATCAATTCCATCGGTGCTTCCGCTTCTTTCTGCGCATGGAGCAGATGGCACGGCGCATCGTAGGCAAGCCGACCGCGAACCGGCGCCGGAAAAGGTCGGATACCCAGATCAACCAGGTAACGCGTAACGTCGATGCTTTTCAAGCTGATCGCGGCAGCCGCTTCGGCGTACTCTGCATCCGCCGACAACAGACGTCCCCAACTGCGAATATGGGCGCCGCACCCGGCCGAATTGTTAACGAACGCATCGAACGCCTGCCGCCGCAAAACGGCGACGTTTCTTTTGGCCAGTTCGATGGCGAACTGTTCGTCGCCTTCGTGAACATGCAACGCGCCGCAGCATGTCTGGTCGGCAGGAACAACCACCTCGATCCCCTGTTCTGTGAGCACCGTGACCGTGTCGCGATGAATATCCCCCATGATTGCATCCATGACACAACCGGTAAAAAAACAGACGCGGCCGCGCTTCTCGCCCTTCGCCGGATACACCTCTTCGGACCCAAGATGAAACCCGCGTCCTTGAACGACCGGCGTTTTCGGAATCACCTGCCGCGGGAATCGAGGCGTCAACCGCTGCATCGGGCGGGACTCCATCAGCCGGCGCAAGCCCAATCCGTCATAGAACCGGAGCAGCCCCGCAAGAAGACGCAGGTACGTGCGGCTCGGCAGGATGCAATGCATGAGCGTGTTCTGCACGGTTCTCGCGAGAGGGCCCCGGCGCTCGAGGCGATTGGCATGAATCGCTGCCCGTGTCCCCTCCAGGATGTCACCGTAATGGACGCCGCTCGGACAGGCGGTTTCACAGGCACGACAACCCAGACACAAGTCCAGATGGTGAACGGCGTTGACGTCCGGACCAAAGTCATCAGACGGCGCCAGACGGTTCTCGTGCATGCCGCGAATAAGGTAGATTCGGCCTCGCGGCGAATCCATTTCCGTTCCCAACTCGCGATAGGTCGGACAGCTGGCCAGGCAGAGTCCGCAGTGAACACACTGGCGCATCGCGCGCTCGGTATCCGCCGACAGAGTAAAGGGTGACGCAATCGGTTTAGATGCCGCCATAAAAACGTCCGCTATTCAGAATACCCTTGGGATCATGGGTCTTTTTGAGCTGGCTCATGATTTTGAAATCATCGCGTGGCGGACCCCACACCGCCGATGCCTCTAACTTCAGATCCGTCCAGTAAACGGCCGCGAATCCCCCGGCTTCGGTGCAGCGCCGGCGGATTTCGTCGAGATCATTGTTCGACGCCAGATGAAGGAATCCCGTACCGCGCCCGGGATAAATAATGAGGCCGCTCGGCGGCTGTAGACGAGACAATAGATCCGGAATGCGGCTCGCCCGCAACCCGAATCGCAGTGAGACCCGCGTGCCTTCGAGGCAACGCGCCGCATCCGGAAAGCGCTGCCAGACTTCAACGCACCGATCCGCATCGAAAGTCTCGGCGGCAGCAGTTCCCAAACTCTCGACCAAGGCTTCTCCGTGATAGGAAACCAGATCGGCGAGGCCCTCAACGGCCGCGAATACGAAGTAGTCACCGGCACAGTGCACGCCGACTGTTGCAGTCGCCGCGTTGCGGTCGAGCAGGCACAGTGCGTTCGGTTCGAGCTGGCTGGCGATGATGGCGGTAACGGCGTCCCAGGCACTTTGAAAATCGTCGAATGCAAACACCCAGGCCGCCTCGGTGTCGCCGATCGGATTGACGCGAAAAATGACCTCGCAGATTATACCAAGGCTGCCGAGGCAACCGATCATCAGTTTGCCCAGATCGTAGCCCGCAACGTTTTTCATCACCCGTCCGCCTACCGCAATCGCACGGCCGTCCGGCAAAACGAAGCGCATACCCAGGATTTTGTCACGGAACGTGCCCCATCCATGGGCGCGCGGTCCGAAATGCGCGACGGCAAGGCAACCGCCTAAGGTGCTCTCCGGGTACGCCGGATCGACGTCCAGGCGCTGCTTGTGAGCTGCCAACCCGGACTGTATCGCCGCCAGCGCGGTGCCGGCACGAAACGACGCCACCATGTCGTCCGGCTCATGAAACACGACCCCGGTCAATGCGTCAAGCTTCAAACGCGCCGCACCGTTGTTGCCCGGCGCCCCGATGAATTGATGCGTGTTGCCCCCGACGGGGCAGACCGGCGTCCCGGATTCGTTCAAATCCGAGAGAATCTCCGCCACGGCTGCATTGTTTTCCGGAGTGTATTCCATGGTACGTCCAGTCCTGACGAAAAATAGACAGTTTCGCCTCTTAATCACTTCTCTTAATCATTCCTTGCACTCAGAGATTAAGAGGGGGGATTAAGAGCCTATTTCGCGAGAGTATCCAGTTTTAACTCTTTATACCGAAGCCTGCAGTTCGAATCTATTTTTGCCCAATTCCTTGAAATGTACCCCTACCCCTAACTAAAATACAGGGCGGGACGGGTTCGGAATCGCCGGAGTCCGCGTATATTTACCCTGTTCGCAGCGTTGATTATAACGATTATGTTTTCGGCACATGCTGAATTCGGCGTATTCGATATGGCATATCCCATGAGTTTCCATCCGCCCAAAGCTCTGCTGCTCCTGTCGATCCTTACGTTCACGGTCGGCGTTGGTTTGTCGGCCGCACAGGAAGCGGTTCCGGCAAACGTCCCGGCGCCGATCGTCACCGAAGCGAAGGCGGCCGGTGCTCCCGCTGACGCGAATTCGCCGGCCACATCTCCTGCCCCTCTGACCAAGGCGGAACGCGTCGAGCAGGCTATGCGCGCTGGCGATTATCTGGTCCGCATCCTGAGTCCGGAGGGCCGCTTTGTCTATCGCGTCAAT
The DNA here is from genome assembly GCA_963582235.1 of Lentisphaeria bacterium. Classification (GTDB taxonomy): domain Bacteria; phylum Verrucomicrobiota; class Lentisphaeria; order JABSQK01; family CAJWLW01; genus CAUZRT01. The sequence goes on along the minus strand of CAUZRT010000016.1, from coordinate 16,806 downwards.
CCGCTGAAATCCAATCTCAAGCCGGAGTACAATTGGCTGCGCCACGCCGGTACCATCTATGCCCTGTGCCAGCTCTACGAGGCAACAGAGAAGCCGGTATATCTGCAGGCCGCGCAACGGGCCGCCGGCGACCTGATGCTGCGGATACAGACGATCACAGTCGACGGTACCGGGTATCTGGCGCTGGTGTCGGACCCGGCCATTACCAACAGTAAGATCGGGGACGGCCCGACAGTCAAAACCGGCGGTTGCGCGCTGGCGATCATCGCCCTGGCGCATCTCGACCGGTTGAACGGCAATACGAAGCACAAGGATGCCATTCTCGGTCTGGCGTCATACATCCGGTTTTGCCAGCGCGAGTCCGGGAATCTGCGATCAAAATATATGCTCGCAAGCCGCGACTATTCCTCCTGGCAGTCGTTGTACTATCAAGGTGAGGCGCTTGTCGCTCTCGCCCTAGCACAGCGCGCCTATCCGCGGCCGGAGGACGAGGCGGTCATGATCAAGCTCCTGTCCCATCTGGCCGGCACATGGAAGCTATCGAACCAGTTGGAAATCGCCGGCCGGAATCGGGACAGCCGGACCTTCGATCATTGGGGTATGCTCGGACTCCATGCCTGCTTCGATTTGCTGACCGATGAGTCCCTAAAGGCCCATGGCGGCAACGAAACGCCGTGGACAAAAAAAACACTCCTCGACATTGCGCGGCAATATTGCGCCGATGAACTCAAACGCGTTATGGCAACCGGGCCGCCCGGCAAGATCGGCAGTTTCAAAGGACGTCGAGGCGACGTCAATCCCGCCTCGATTCGACTGGAAGGCGTCCAGGCCGTCAAGCAGCTGCTGCTCCGTGTCGGTGCCCGCTATGGACAGGAAAATATCGACGAAATTCACGGATGGGATAAAGCTGTGGACCGCGTGCACCGGTTTATCCTCGCCTCGCAGTATTCGGATGCGGCGGCCGAGGCATGGCCGGATCAGGTCAGTGTGTCGGGGGCGATCCGTCGCGGATTCGACGTTTGGAAGGAGGGACGTAATGCGGAAGTGCGGATTGACTATTGCCAGCATGCCATCAGCGCGCTGCTGGCGTTGTATTGACCGCGTAAAAAAAACCGTGGCGATAGCGACGATTGGATCAGGCCGCGTCCCGCGTCCCGCCAAGGCGCTGTCGAATTGTGGAGCTGAGGGGATTCGAACCCCTGACCTGTTGATTGCGAACCAACCGCTCTAGCCAACTGAGCTACAGCCCCATTGTCAGAAACAGAATCGTACACTACCGATCTTCGTCGGTGATTGCAAACGCAGATACTGGAAGTAATGGGCGACTGTAGCGAAACGACCGGCTACTTCGGTTCCGATGGTGTTACGCTGTATGGAACCTTTCACGAAACCGGCGAGCCTAAAGCCAAAGGCGGCATCCTGGTCATTCCGCCCTTCGGCGAGGAACGAAAGTGTGCGTATCGTCTGATCGTCGAGACCGCGCGCCGGCTGGCGGACGCGGGATTCGACGTCATGCGGTTCGACTGTTCCGGCACCGGTGAAAGCCTCGGTAGCCACGCGGCGGTGACCATGAAGGACTGGATTCGGGATGCCGGGCTGGCGCTCGAACAATTGCAGACGCTGTCATCCGCCGGCCGTTGGGTGTTGCTCGGCGCCCGTCTTGGCGCCAATATTGCTGCGCTGCGGGGAGGTTCCGGTATCCGCGGGATCGCTTGCTGGGAACCGCTCTTGTCCGGAACGGCATTCCTGGACGAAATCGCACGACGCAAACAGATCAAGGCAATAATCTCCGGCCATGGCGCCGGCCCGCAGGATGGCGAATGGCTGTGGCAGGAAGAGCAAGTCGTTGACTTTGACGGTTTCCCGGTAAATACGGAGTTCGCAGCCGCCGTGAAACGCCTGGACTTTTGCGCCGACCTGGATAAGGTGGGCGAAACAGACGTGCTCGTTGTCCATGTAACCGGCGCCCGGTCGTTGCCGCCGGCATGGCAGGCAGTCGATGCCGCGTGTCGCGCACATGCGCGCCGCCGGCTTCAGGTAATCCATGACAAGGCGTTCTGGGGCCGTGCGGATTATTATCAATCCGAGGAGCTGGTCACGGCAACCGTCGACTTCTGTCTGGCGGTTTGCAATACTTAACTTGACGATGGAAATCCGATCCCAAAATACGAATCTCTCCAGGTCGCAGCCAAGCCCCGTGTCTTCACTCGCCGGGCCAATGTTGTTATCGCCATCAGGTCCCGCGGCGCGCTGTCGAACCGCGGCACTCGCTCTTGCTGCGATAGTCGTCGCCCTCCTTGCATACAACCCTATCGCTGCCGCCGTGGACACCGATGCGGTGCCGGCAGACGCGTTAGAGGAACTGAAACAGTCGTTGCTGGAGAAACTCGAAATGCCGATGGCGGAGGGACGGAACGTCGAGACGGCGTTGACGTGCTGGTTTGAAATTGAAAACAAAACTGGGGCATTGAGCGAGGGCGAAAAAGCAGATCTTTACCGAAAGGCGATCGCATCACTGGAAGATCCGCAACCGCTGCCGCAGGCGCAGTGGCCGGCGAATCCACGAAACGTGACATGGCAGTTTCTAGAGACAGTGAAGGTGAAAGATCATGACGCCGTCGACTGTCGAATCGTCGCGTTCATGGTCGACGGCCTGCAGCAGTACGGCGTCGTTTTCCGCCCCCAGGTTTCCGGGACATACCCGCTGATTCTCTATCTGCACGGTGCGGCGTTCGGCGTTCCGTATTACTCCATTCTATGGCTGGCGGAATTGGCTGCTGAGGGCTATGTGGTGGCTGCCCCGGCCCTCCGCGGGGAAGGCCTTTTCACCGGCATCCAGAAGCCGGACATTGGCGATAAGTATGTCTGCGAAGGGAATATCGAAAACTTGAAAGGCGAAGTCAACGACGCGTTGGGGATGGTCGATGCCGCGTATCGGCAGGACTTTGTCGCGCCCGGCAAATTTGGAATCATCGGCCACAGTTTCGGTGCCGGCGTCGGTCTGTTGACGGCGGCCCGTTCCGACAAAGTTGCCTGCGTGGTCAGCTACGATGCCTGGCTGACCAATCCGTTTCGCTATTACTGGGACCGGTTGCGCGAGGGAGATAACACCTGGCTCTCATGGGAGGAATATTGTGACCAGCCCGTCGCCGATCAACTCAAGGGCCTGATGGAGCGCAGTATCGTCCATCATACCGAGCGGCTGACGGCGCCGCTGCTGTTGTTCATCGGCGGCGCCTATGATGGTTCGGTATTCCATCAGACCCATGATTATTTTGTCTCCCTGCTGACCGCAAATGACAAAGTCTTCGACTTTGAGGTCGTTCCGGAAGGCGGGCACAACTTTGTCCTTTATTACAGCAGTGCGCCGGCGGAATACGCTTTCACAATTCAGATGGAATGGTTGAAGAAGCACCTGCCCCCAGCTTCGGTGAACGCTGACAACGCATCCGGGAACTGAATCGCGACACACATCTCTCGCCCGTTTCCTCGACTTTCCGAACATTTTCCCGAATTATGCCGACCCCAACCACTGCTGCCTTTCTTCAGCCGTCGACCCCGCTTCCGGGCGACATGCGTGAAGAAGCCGTCTCCTTCCGGGTTGAAGACGAGGTTGTGAAAGGGAATCTCATTCGGGCGCCCGCTGCGACGTCCCGCGGCGTACTCTTCCTCCATGGCTGGGGCGGCATTCGCGGCGGACCCCACAATCTTCTCGGCAGTATGGCTCGCGCCTTGGCGGCAGGCGGCGTGCCATCGCTCCGCTTTGATTTCCGTGGTCGCGGTGAAAGCAGCGGTGATGGCTTCGCCATATCGCTCGCGTCCATGGCGATGGATGCGTTGGCGGCCGCCACTGTGCTGAAGCAGCGGGCAGCGGTCGACAAAATGATCCTCGTCGGGATCTGTTCCGGCGGCAATGTCGCGATCGGGATTCTCGACCGCCTGCGGGATGTGGACGGGCTGTTTCTGATGTCCGTCTATCCATTTTCCGACGGCGACTCCTTCACTCGGGATGCCCGGCGAACCGCTTTCTATCTGCGCGAGTATTGGGGCAAGCTCTGGCGGCGCGACACCTGGCGTCGGGTGTTTCGCGGCGAGATCTTCTACCGGCAAATCATGAAGGTGCTCTTCGGGCACTATCGCAAACAGTCGGATGCGGTTTCCGCCGACGCCGGTCCGCCCGCGTCGGCCCTTGACAACCTGTGCCTCGCACCTTTGCGCGTGACCATGATATACGGTGACGCCGATCCCGATTTCCGGGCGTCATTCTCTTACTTCTCCGAATTCTCCGGCGCCCATGAACTCAACATCCGCTTCCTCACGATCTCCGGCGCCAATCACAACTACTATTCGTTGGCATGGAAGAAGCAGTTGACGGACGAACTCATTACGTTTGTAGAGGCGCGATGAGCCTCCGGCCGACAGATGTGTTTGCCGCCGCACAATCGGCAATTTCTAATCCTTTAGCTAGTTCGCCCGCGGATGTGTATTCTCATACACGGCGATGAGCCGTTCCGGACTGATATGCGTATAGATCTGTGTCGTCGAGAGGCTGGCGTGTCCGAGCATTTCCTGCACACTCCGCAAATCAGCGCCTGCATCGAGCAGGTGTGAGGCAAACGAATGCCGGAGAATATGCGGCGTAAAGTCTTCGGACAGGCCGGCCTCGCGCAGATAGAGTTTGAATGACCGTTGGACGGACCGAACGGTCAGCGGCCCGCCCTTCTGGTTGACAAAAATGGGCCCTGCCACCCGTCGACCGCCGAGACCTCGTGACTCGCGTATGTCGAGATACGCTTTTAACGCCGTGATCGCTGGTGGCCCCAGCATGCAGATGCGCTGCTTCTTGCCTTTCCCCAGCACTATAAAGGAGCCGGAGTTCAGATCCACATCTTCCATTTTCAGATTGATCGCTTCGCTGATGCGCAGGCCGCCGCAGTAAATCACTTCGAGGATTGCAGCGTCCCGTTTCGCGGCCAGCTCCGGCGAACGGTCTTTACGGCCCTGTATCAATTCCACGCTTTGCCGGTAACTTGCCGGGGCATTGAGCAATTTTCCGACCTCGTCGATGGAGAACACGTCCGGCAGCGACTGCCCGCGTTTGGGTGTCTCGAGGAGGGCGAACGGATTAGTTTCCAACACCTCTTCGCGGATCAGGTACCGTGTGAACGAGCGCATGCTCGAGATCTTACGCATCATGGAGGTGCGCGCCAGGTCCATTTCCGTCAGCCCGACAACGTACTGCCGCGCCGTCGCCAGATTGAAGTGCTCGGGCGAAACAGAACCGGTCTCAGGCTCCTCGAAGGTCAGCTTTGCGAATTGGAGGATATCGCGGCGGTAGTTGTCAATCGTGTGTCCCGAGGCATCCCGTTCGGCGCGGAGGTATTGCAGGAACCGGCCGAGCCATTCGGCAAACGAGGCATTTGTGGAATCCATCGAATCGGGGGGGGGATTTGCGCGGTAAGGTGATTTGCGTATGTTAACGACTTGCGCATCGTCGGGATGTGACATAAACTAACTGTTTGCATTTTATATTCAACTGTTTCACCACGAAGTGATTAGGCAAATTTCTCTGGGACGCAGCGCATTGCGGAGAGATTTTCGGAGAGGTGGCTGAGTGGCTGAAGGCAGCGGTTTGCTAAACCGTCGTAGGGGTCATACCCTACCGGGGGTTCGAATCCCCCCCTCTCCGCCAAAGTTTGTAAGAATCTGACGATGTATAAGTTAGGGAACGTGCAAAATAACGTGTACAGTTTACTATCACAGCTATCTTAGTTGGTGAACCCTTCAGAATCATCCAGGTGGCGAGTATGGATGAAAGAATGGAAACCAACAAGTGGCTGTGGCAACCCCACAAGAACGGGTCGATTTATCTCCGCCTGTCGTACCGCGATTTCGAAGGCAATCGCAAGACTTTCACCCGCGCCCTTGGGACCAAAGAGTGGCCCGAAGCATGCCGCATTCAGGATGTCGAATTTTCGCCGATCATCCTTGGATATGAACAAGGCGTCGGCGCAACTTAACCTCATCCACACGCTTTATCCCGAACTCGAAGAGCGTCTGCACAATGCTCGAATACCGCCGCAGGAGTCGAAAGAAGGGAAGGCCAAGGCCCCGGAGCGTGGGTGAGCTTTTCTAAGCGGTGGTCGAAGGAACTCGTCACGGAAGGCGGAAATTACGCGACCGCTCCACGAACCGCGAAGCGTTACACCGCCATCTGTGAAGTCTTTGTCACAACATTTGGCGAACAGCGACCGGAAGATTCCGTTGAATCAACGGACATCTCTGATTTTAGCGATTCCCGGCTGGTCGATTATGGTATCGCCAAGAAGACGGTCGGTCTGGAGCTGATCGCGATCTGCAGCCTGTTCCATTACGCCGTTGAAAAGAAGATAGTTGCTGCCAATCCGGCGGTGGGCATATCCGTCAAACAAACAAAGGCGGAACAACGGCGCGAGAAGCGGCTGAAGAAACGTCGCCCGCCGAAGCATGAGGAAGCGGATCGCATCTGTAAAAAGTTTCCGGCGAATCACGGGCGATTCACCGCGGAGGATTTCCAGGACTACGCGATGTTCGCTCGATATACCGGCATGCGCCAGGGGGAGATTGCCGATGTCCGCGTTGAGGATTTTCGAGTTTATCCTGAAGGGAACACCATCGACGCGATCATCAAGAACCCGGAATCTCATGGTAAGCCCTACAAGGACAGGAATCCGAAAAATTACATGCTTTGCATCTTCGTTGCTGACCGCGAATCGGAGGCAATGAAAACAGGGCTGGAGCGAGTGGTGTCGGTTGCGAAAAAGCTGTTGCCGGTTGTCAACCGGCGTAATTTCTCAGATCAAGCGTGGCGCCATATTTCCGTTTGCGGTCAAGGACAGCGGTGTGATCATTCGGCAGGTTCTGGCTGAAAAATGGTAAGGCGATTGCTGGCGATTTGACGATGCACGGTTTTCGCCACTAAGCCGCCAGCGAAATGGAGGGGAACGGCATATCAGCGACGGTGTCCAGTGCGATTTTTGGCCATGTCGAGAATGGTAGTCACGAGCGCTATGTGCATGCTCAGATTCGGGAATTGAAAGCGGACATCGACGTCATCTTATTGATAGACTGGTCGTGGGCGGGATGTTTGTCGGGGTGCTGCACACGCTCGCAGATTGGCAGCCCGGTACCGGTCAAGCGATTTTCTATGCCATGCAGACCGGCAAGCGTGCCGACATCGTCCTTATCGTTGCATCGATCGAGCAGTGTAAAAAGCTGAATTCGGCTGAATTCGATTATCGACCATCACGCGATTTTGGTGGACACGTGGATGATCGGGTACCGGGAAGAGCAGCACGTGAGCGCTGGAAGAATGATATATCCGAGAATATGAGGAAAACACAAAAGGAGGGTAACCCTATGGACACGAGCCCGTCTGTTCGATGGAGTGCTGCCGTGGCCCTTGGGAAAATCGGTCCGGACGCCAAGGCTGCCGTCCCGGCGTTGATCGAAGCGCTCAAGGACGAGAACAGCGAAATGCGACGCCGCGTTGCCGTGGCCCTTGGAAATATCGGTCCGGACGCCAAAGCGGCTGTCCCGGCGTTGATCGAAGCGCTCAAGGACGAGAACAAGAACGTCCGAGACAGTGCTGCCGTGGCCCTTGGGACACTCGGCCCGGATGCCAAGGCGGCGGTGCCGGTGTTGATCGAAGCGCTCAAGGATGAGGGAATGGTTGTCCGAAGGGAGGCTGCTGGCGCACTTGGAGAAATCGGTCCGGACGCGAAGGCGGTCGTGCCGGCGTTGATCGCAGCGCTCAAGGACGAGGACTGGCGTGTCCGAGGCCAGGCTGCCGAGGCCCTCGGGCGAATACAGAAACGGAAACAGGAGGCCAAAGCCGAATGATTAGACGCACCTGGCGGAGCTTCTTTTAGGGTAGGATCCCTCTAATTTCTGCCGTTCCACCTCCATTTGTGTTTCGATTGCCTTTCGTAAGAAATCAGACACGCGTGCACCGACTTTCTTGCAGTGTGCGCGTATCTCCCTTTCCTTATTCTTTAGTGACCTTGCAGCCTATCGTCTGCGTCGGACTTTCGGGATAGAGTTTAGCCATTGCTGTCGACCTTCCACCGTTTCGTTTTTCGCCATTATCCTGTCCTTTCGGATTTAAAATAATCAAAGGTATAAATATTTATAGTAATTATTGTAAAGTAGTTTATTTAATAAACGTAACTAACCATTTATAAGCAAGATAAAATTTTTAATAGATTGACGAACGTCGCCTAGTTTCGTCAACGAACAGAAGTTTTACCGCCGCTTTTTCTGCCCTATCTTGACGGTTCGGCGCCCTGTCAGCACCTGACCGGAACCTGGTGCCTTACCCGGTTTCCCATCAGCCAGGCGGGACCGTCAATCCGGGCAGGTTCGCAGGTGTTAGAAAGGCGATTGTCCGGGCAGGACGGCGGCACAACTGTCGTGATGGAGCGGAAGGCAAGGCGCGTGAGATTGTCACAGTTTTGCGGCGGTAGCGAGAGGAGGGTATTGGACCCCGGGGGCGGCCCTGAGATCAATGATGGCTACCTGAGTAACCTAACCCAAATCTGTCATTGCCACACAACCCCCATTCTCATACAGCCCCCGGTGTCATTGTCATTTGATGCCGGTGCCCGTCTTCTCACCACAATGAAGTGTCATTGCCCTTTCTGATTTTATCGCCGCCGGTCGTAGACTGCGAATCTGCGGATCAGCATTCTATCGGGCTCCCTCCGCCACCTTGACCGCGGACAATCCGTCACGGCATCGGATTGTTGGGACAGGGGTCCGGGGGGTGTGGCATCCGCCGGGAGGGGATTGCTCCATCAATGTGTTCCTGAGTAACCCATGTAAAAATATCGAATTATCCGACAATCAGGCTTCATCGATCAAGACCGCGGATTTGTCGTTCGATTGCTTGGCGATCCTTATCCCACGGGCATCCTCGGCCCATCGTCCTGTCTTTACGAACGATCCGCGTGCGGGATTTATTTTCGTCATTTCTCGATTTTGGACTTGCAATTCGGAAAATAATTTCGTATATCACTGAACGAGGACGGAGGAACACGGCGAGATGTTCGCGTCACCTACACCCATATTCCCGGCTCCGGCTGGCGGCATGCTCTCCCCCCGATCGACTAATACTCGCGCTATCTCTCTGGCCGTGCATCTGACCGACAGCTACTCAGCGCAGGAGGCATCATTTGCCTTGGACTTGGCTCGGATAGAAGCTGAGGATATCCATGGCCTTCTGAAAAAGCGCCCGTTCCTGGTGACCGACAACGGCTGCTCATCGTTCATCGCCAAGCGGTTCCTCAGCCACATCGACGAGGATTACTCCCACGTCCGCATCCAGTACCGGACGCCCACCCAAGTCGGTCTGCTCGAACCGTTACACCAGACCCTCAAGGACGGGGAGGTTTACTGGCGGTTGTACGACAATGTTCCGCATGCAAAGCAGTGTCTTGATGAGTTCCATCGCCGCTACAACGGCGACCGCCCGCATTGGACGTTGACCCCGGAGCAGGGAGGTGTACCCACTGACCCCAGCGCGGGGTTACCGCCACGGAACGGCCATCAGGCTGGCCAAGGTGGCAGGCCTGGGCTTGTGCCGGGTCAAGGAAGAGCTCGACAGGCAATACAGAAGGCCGCATAATAGCAAAGTAAACGGTCCCAATCCGTTATCCACTTGAACCCCGAGTCAAGACCCGAACCCCGAACCCTGAGCCCTGAACCCTCGAGTTTCCTGGCAGAGCAATGCCTGTGAGTATCGAATGCCTATCCGGTCGACACCGATTTGGACGGTTGGTCGCGGGGCTGTTACTGCTTTGGCTCACGCCGGCCCGTCCGGTGGTTGCCGAGACGCTGCCGCCTGGTTTTGAAAGCAATCTTGTTGCCGACGGCATCGGCGGCGCAACGGCGATGACCTTTGCGCCCGACGGGCGAATTTTCGCCGCGGAGCAGTCGGGTGATCTGCGCGTCATCAAAAACAATCAGTTGCTGGCGGCGTCTTTTGTATCGCTGGACGTGGACGACTTCTTCGAGCGCGGCCTCCTTGGCATTGCCTTCGATCCCGCCTACGACAGCAACCGGTTTGTCTACCTCTATTACACGGCCAACACATCCCCGCAGCGCAATCGCATAACCCGGTTTACCGCCGACGGCGATACGGCATTGCCCGGCAGCGAAGCACAGATCCTTGAACTGGAAGATTTGAACGCCGGGAATCACAATGGCGGGGCGATTCACTTCGGCACCGACGGCAAGCTCTATGTTGCGGTTGGCGACAACGCCGTGAGCAACAATTCCCAGATTTTGACCAACCGTTTGGGCAAATTCCTTCGCATCAACAGCGACGGCAGTATACCGCCGGACAACCCCTTTTTCGGCACGGCTGCCGGAGCTAACCGCAGCATATGGGCGCTGGGGCTGCGGAACTCGTTCACCTTCGCGGTCGATTCGTTGTCCGGTCGGATTTTCATTAACGATGTCGGCCAGTTCAGCCGTGAAGAGATCAATGACGGCATAGCCGGCGCCAATTACGGCTGGCCGGCTTGTGAGGGATTCTGCAACCCGCCGGACAATGATTTCATCGATCCAGTTTATGCGTACGGCCACGGTGACGGGGATACGGTCGGCTGCGCGATCAGCGGCGGCGCGTTTTTCACGCCCCCAATGACGACCTATCCGGCGTCGTTCTACGGTCGCTATTTCTTCGCCGATTTCTGCGGCGACTGGATCAACTCGATTGACCCGGACAGCCCTCCGGACCTCGACGTCTTCGTCACCGGGATTTCTGCTCCAGTGGACATCAAGCTGGGGCCCGATGGTAGCCTTTACTACCTGGCTCGGGGCGATGGCGGCGTTTACCGCATTGACCACACGTCGCCGTTCGCGCCGGTGATAACCATGCAACCGGTTAATGTCGTCGCCGAGGAGGGGGAGTCGGCAACATTTCGCGTTCACGTTGCCGGGAATCCGCTGCCCGAACTACGGTGGCAGAAGAACGGTACGGACATCCCCGGCGCCACCAACCCCACGCATACGATCGACGTGGTGACTCTTGGCGACAATAACGCAACGTTTCGCTGCGTCGTTGGCACCGACGAGGGGACAGTGATCAGTGACGCCGCAACCCTGACCGTCACTCCGGTAGCGGACACCATCCCGCCTGTCGTGACAGCCATCAGTGTGGCCGAGGGTGCCGCTCAGCGGTCCATGGTCAAGAGCCTTGCCTACCAGTTTTCCGAAGATGTATCACTCAGCCTCGACAGGGCGGATCTGGTCCTCGAGAATCTGAACACGGGCGTAAACATCGATGAGGTTGACATGGCAGTCACCTATGATCCGAGCACCAACACTGCAACCTGGACATTCCCGGGTCTCGTGGGCGGATCGTTGCTTGACGGCAACTACTGTGCGACATTGCTCGCTGTTGGCATTACAGATGCTGTGGGTAACCGCCTCGACGGCAACAATGACGGCACCGGCGGCGATCCAACCCTTATCGCCGTCAACCTTGTTGCGGGCGTAGATTCCCTTGGCAACGACTTCCTTGACGCCGATCTGCTGCCCGACCTCATCATCTGGGGACCGTTCACAAATCCTCAGATTGTGACCCGGAATTTCGATGAGGATGATTGCGCACTCGACCCGTTCGATCCCTGTATCGGTGCAGCCGGCACCCGGCGGCTGCTGCGCTTCGGAACAGAGACCCGGAACGTCGGCACCGCCGATCTGGTAATCGGCGACCCGGACCCGGGCCCGACGGGCCCACCGGATTTACATCCATTCTACGAGTGGTTCGAATGTCGGGACCATCCGGTCTTGAGGAAGTTCGACGAGTTTCGACTGGTGGATTGCTACGGCTATGTCTACGCGCGTTCGTTCAAATCCGTCTTCTGCATGGTTGACAGCGTCTATCGCGGAGCGGCCCCCAGCCCCGGCGGCCAATATCATTGCGGAAACCAGGGAATTCAGGTCGATTTTGCGGACTTGTACTACTCGACGCTGCCGTGTCAGTGGCTCGACATCACCAATCTGCCGCCGGGCGACTACGTTCTGGAAATGGAGACCAATGCGCAGCGCATCATTCCGGAACTGAATTTTGACAACAACATCACCGTCGTTCCCGTAACCATCTCGAGCGTCGGACCGGACGATCCCGATCCGGTGACATCAATAAATGGGCAGAGCGTCGCCACCCACACGCCCACATTCCAATTTACGCCTTTCACGAACAGTGATGACAGCGCGACCCAGGCCGGCTACCAGATTCAGGTGCGCCGGGTCGGCGATAACGGCAACGACTGCGACACGATTGTTTATGACACCGGTTTCATCAGCGATACGTCTAGCACAACGCATACGTATCAACCCGGTGCCTTCAGCAGCGATGATCCAGCACTCGGCACGCCGCGCCTGAGCGAGCCGCTGGCATGCGAAACGCTCTACACGTGGGCCGTCCGCTATAGCGACACCAATGGCGACTGGAGTCATTGGAGCGACGACGGCACGGGGATCAACCACGAGTTTCAGAGCCCTCGAAATCCCGACCTTGCGCCACCCGCCATCACCTGCCCCGATGATCACATCTTCGACTTTTTCCGCTATTTCGGTGACACGGATGGCGACCGGGACGTGGATTTCCTGGATCTGATCAACTTCGGCGTCACTTTTCAAAAAACTTTGGCTGATGATCCCGACGAATATGATTTTCGTTTTGACGCAGATATGGACGGGGATGTAGATTTCCTGGATCTGATTAAGTTCGGCTTCAATTTCCCAACAACCTTCGAGGCGATTTCATGCAGCACGGAGCTACTGCAGAACGACACTGCATCTGACACCGGCCGTGCACAGTTCGACGCAGAGTCTGAGTAAGTCGCGTATAATGTCAATCTCGTCGACCATCCAAATTGGCTGATTATCACCTGTACCACGGAAAATTTCGCCGCCGGCGAGGCCACTATTCGCTTGTACGACGAGCGTGCCGGGGAAATGTTTAAGGCGCCGGAGAGTGATAATGTTTAAGGCGCCGGAGAGTGATTCGGTCACGGCCGTTTTACCGTAGCGATCTGCGGTTTCAGAGCGAGCAACGCGTGAGTGCTGGAAGTTAATGATATATCCGAGAATATGAGGGAAACACAAAAGGAGGGTAACCCCATGAAGATGGCCAACGTGCTCACACTGTTCTTGGTTGCTATGGTCAGTATGTGCGCGTCGGCCGCGGAGCCACATAGCGTACCGTCCTTAATCGAAGCGCTCAAGGACCGGGACAGGAACGTCCGAGCCGAGGCAGCCGCGGCCCTTGGGAAAATCGGCCCGGAGGCGAAGGTGGTCGTGCCGGCGTTAAACGGAGCGCTCAAGGACGAGGACATAGGTGTCCGACGCATCGCTGCCGAAGCCCTCGGGGTAATCGGCGCAGTGGCCGTCCCGGCGTTGTTCGGAGCGCTCGAGGACGAGGACGCAGGTGTCCGACGCATCGCTGTCGAAGCCCTCGGGGCAATCGGTGCAGCGGCCGTCCCGGCGTTGGTCGAACCGATCAAGCACAGGCGCATGGGCGGCAATGTCCGACGCATGGCCATCGACGCCCTTGGAAATATCGGCCCGGACGCCAAGGCGGCTGTCCCGGTATTGATCGAAGCGCTCAAGGACAATTTAAAGGAAATCCGTCGCCGCGCTGCCCAGGCCCTTGGAAATATCGGCCCGGACGCCAAGGCGGCCGTCCCGGCATTGATCGAAGCGCTCAAGGACGAGTACAGCGAAATGCGTTGCCGCGCTGCCCAGGCCCTTGGAAATATCGGCCCGGACGCCAAGGTGGTCGTCCCGGTGTTGATCGAAGCGCTCAAGGACGAGAACAAGAACGTCCGAGACAGTGCTGCCGCGGCTCTTGGGAAAATCGGCCCGGAGGCGAAGGCGGCTGTCCTGGGGTTGATCGAAGCGCTCAAGGACGAGAACGAGTACGTCCGAGATAGTGCTGCCGTGGCCCTTGGGAAAATCGGCCCGGAGGCGAAGGCGGCGGTGCTGGCCTTAATCGAAGCGCTCAAGGACAGGATCCCGTCTGTCCGATGGAGTGCTGCCGCGGCCCTTGGGAAAATCGGCCCGGAGGCGAAGGCGGCGGTGCCGGAGTTGATCGAAGCGCTCAAGGGCAGGAGCCCGTCTGTCCGATGGAGCGCTGCCGTGGCTCTTGGGAGAATCGGCCCGGCGGCGGTGCCGGCGTTGATCGAAGCGCTCAAGGACGAGAATGGGGAGGTTCGAAACCGGGCTGCCAAGGCCCTCGATCGGATCCAGAAACGGAAACAGGAGGCCGAAAACAAATGATTGAGCCCGCTCCGGACTACCCCACAGCCATCGCTGAAGCCGTCGCCGCGCTACAACACGATCTCGAACCGCTGCTCATTAACGTTGCCGGCTCGTGGCCGCTGAGGCCGAACGCCTTCACGCGCATACCAACAACCTTTTTCCGGCCTCCGACTATGTGCAGATCAACACGGACCTGGCGACCATGGAGGGAGCCGCCGAAGCGGCGCGTCGGGCCGTGAACTGCATCCTCGATGCCACCGGGTCCGACGCACCAAAATGCGAGATCCGGGCGCTGCACGAACCGAAGATACCGGCGCTGTGGCGGCTTCATAGACCCGACGCGGTGCGACAACAGGATACGCCGAGGTGCCACCGAGCACACGACATGTCGCGATCGGCCGGTCAGGAGATATCGAAATGATCGTAGACACACACGTGCATATATGGGAGTTGCCCCCGATCGCCCCGGCGGGGCCCACTGCCCCGAGACAATCCGGAGTGCTGACCGAGCCGGCAACGGCTGAGCTGCTGCTGGAAGACATGGATGCCCATGGCGTGGACTGGTCCGTCGTCGTCCAGGCATCGTCCTCCACCTGGGACAATGGCTACATCGCGGACAGCGCTCAAAAGTACCCGGACAGGTTCATCCCGCATGGGATGGTCGACCCCCTGGACTCGGGCAACGCCGCCACGGCGGCATACTGGATGGATGAGCGCGGCGTGGTCGGCTTCCGTTTTCATCCGCTGTACTACGAGGTCGATGATCCGGCCGAAGGCAAGATTCTGATGAGGCCGGAGAACGGTGCGATGTTCGAAGCGATCTCGGAGCGCGGAGGAATCATCCAGATTCACAGTCGTGCGCACCATGCCGACCAGTTGGACTACGTGGCCGGTCGCTTTCCCGGTATCACGTGGCTGATCGACCATATGATGTACCCTCAGCCGGAATGGGCCGCCGAAGACTGGGCGCCGTACAATCCGGTGCTGGCTCTTGCACAGCACCCGAACGTCTATATGAAGATCTCCGACGTGCACAGCCGATCTAACGAAGACTTTCCACACCGCGATATGCACGAGGTCGTGAAAATGGCGACCGATGCCTTCGGCGCCGATCGTTGTCTGTGGGGAACGGGCTACCCGGGTTACCTACGCACCAAGAACAACTGGCCGCCGCTGGATGGAGAGCTGCGGATCGTGCGCGAGGCGTATCACTGGCTTTCGGAGAGTGACCAGTCGAAGATTCTCGGCGACAACGCGGCGCGCATATGGCAGCTATCATGAAGTCGGCCTCACGCGCCCACAGCTCCGCCTCACGCAGGGTCAAAAAAACTCGTCCGTGCATCGAAACCGACGGAATTGGCGTGGTCCAAGGTTGGAAAACCGAGAGCGGCGAGTTTTTTCGCCGAAGGTTCGTCCGGATATGCGGGACAGAGGGATGAAATCCCACGGACTAGGTGGCGCGCAACGAGTCCGCATGCTTGTCGAGATCCTGAAGAGTTTCGTGCAAGGGAAAGACATGGTCAGGCTGAAGGAGGGGCGGCGACGGACAGTCAATGCAAGAAGTTTTTTTCTGGCGGCCGGACATCTGGCCATGCCCGGAAACCGTCATACCCGTCGCCCGCCCGGGCATCCGCAACGGATCATGGATATTTTCATTCTCAGCGATGAGCCGTAATTGAGGAAATGGGGGCGGCGACTGGACAGTTGCTGAGGTGGAAGGCTATCGCGTCGTCAAGCGGAATAATCTGCCGTTTAATTGAATGGTCGACTAGTCGTTGACAACGTCAATCTCACCATCTGCATCGACGATCAGCATTGACACCTGCTTGAATTGTTTATTGAAACCAGCGGCGGTCACGTCATGCGACATGGCAGGCAGCCCCGCGCTAACTCGATCGTATAGGAATTTGTTATTTGAGACTCAACAGCACTTCACTCGTAATCGATCAATTCATAATCGATGTTCGAATACAGAGCGATTATCCCGTGATCGCGTTGTCTGGTGACAACACGGAACGTGACTCACGCGGCGAATGGATCGATTAGGAATGGGTTGATTACGAATCACGGATAAAAAGTCCCGGCGAAGCCGGTTGACTCGAGGCGCGTCCGCCGGGACTACGCCGAGCCGGCGTCTGCCGCTTCATCCCGCGTTTCGCTTTCTTCGACGTCCGGAATGGCGCCGGGCGGCGGTTCTGGATATGAGCCTTCGAGGGCGCCCTCGACGACCGATTTGACGTCGTCGCTGAAGTCCGAACGGAGGATCCATCGGAGATACCCCAGCTCGTGTTTGGCAAGGTATCGGAGACTCGTGCCGCGCTTGTGACCGAAGGAGATCGTCACTTCGCCGTTCTGCCAACGCAGCTTTCCCTCCCAATCCACATAAGTGCTGTTGCGCGGATTGTACAGGGTGTCCAGCTCATCGACGGAACATGGCATGTCGGCATATTTCTGGAACTGGCCTTCGAGCACCTTCAGCGACGCGAACACGTC
>CAUZRT010000015.1:0-21856 GCA_963582235.1 Lentisphaeria bacterium | reverse complement strand
TTGCATCAACCGCGCTTGCTTCTCCTCGATGAGCCATGAACGGTCTTGATCCGCATGCGGCCGATGGTGTCAGAGAGATGCTCAGGGCGCTTTGCCGCGAGGCAGGCGTGACAGTGTTGATGTCAACGCATAATCCTGGGAATGATCCACCGGTATTGCGACAATCTGATGATTTTCTATATGGGGTGAATCCTGATGAAGGATACACCGCAGAACCTTCTGGCGCGCAATCCGGGTTTGAATCTGGAAGAGATTTTTGTAAGAACAATCCGCGAGTTCCCGGCGTGAACCCGCGGATGTTTTAGGGGTAATGTCTGAATTGCCGGATTGACGCCCGCTATGGGCTGCCCCGAATGCGCCCCAACTTAAGCGTCGAAAATTAACATTCGCGTTGCCGCTACTCGTAATCGACCGATTTGTAATCGCCCCAGATCTCGAGGACGTCCGTGCGGCCGTGAATCCGGGGCTGACAGATCCGCTGGCAATCGTCGAGATAGATGATGATGGGCTCATCGTAACGATCGACCACATCGCAGCCGTAACTGGCTGCCGGTCGAACTACTTCCCTTTCCACAATCACCTTGCGGCAGGGACGACGACGGTACCGTCGATATTCGTTCTTTTCGACGTATTTGTAATCGTCGCAGTAGGTCGTCGTTCTACGCCGCTCGTGCTGCTGCTTGTATCGCCGGTGGTAACGCCGGTGACGGTGATATACCTTGCGTTTCGTATAGGAGTCGTGGTGGTTGGACAAAAGACTGCCGACAACATGAAAAGCCGCGACGCCGGCGAGGACTTTTCCGGCCGTCGCCCATTCCTCGTCACCGGCGTACGATGTGCGCGGGGCGAATCCGGCGGAACCGATGATCAGCACCACGCATCCGGTCAGGACCGTGTTTCCAGTTCTCATTGTTGCACCTCCAGGTTACTGTTGCGGTTATCGAATTTGTGCGCGAACCGGTTTCCTGTCGCCACTCACTTGGACGAAGGCAGGTCGCGGATTATTCACCGGCCGATCAAAAAAAGTACAACGGGTTGGATTTGGTCCCGGTTTTCCGTTTCCCGTTCATTATTAGTGAATAAAGACTCACCGAACGTCGTCCAAGATCATGGAGAACGATGAATTAAAGGTCGCGGTGCAGAAGGCCCGAGATGGGGACATCGACGTCTTTGCCGAGGTCTTCGAATCGATGCGGCCGGTAGTCACGGCGATCGCCTGCCGGCTCGTCGGACCGGACGATGCCGACGACGTGGTGATGGAAACCTATTTGAAGGCATGGAAGGCGGTAACGAAGTTCAACCAGCGCTCGTCGCTGAAAACATGGCTGTATCGCGTCACCCATAATTGCGCTATGGATTTTCTGCGCGCGCGTAAACGGCGACAGGATCGGACCATGCCTGAAGACGAGCACGATGACCGCACGATCGCGGACATCGCCGATGAGGCGCAGGCGACGCCGGATGAGCTTTTGGAAAAATCGGAAACGGCGGCTATGGTACGAGCAGCGCTGGACAGGCTGGACGAAAACCACCGAACCACTTTGATGCTGCGTTTCAGTGATGGTCTGAGCTATGCCGACATTGCCGCTGCCACCGGGGTCTCCATCGGTACGGTGATGTCACGCCTGTTTAACGGCAAACGAAAACTTATGAAAATATTACGATCATGAACCCCATTTCATGGCCAGATATTGAGATGGAACTGGCGGCACGGCAGGCGGATGTGAAGGTCGCTGAGGCCGACCGTTTCTGGGACGAATTCCGGTTCCGCGCCGGCGAGACGCACCAGGATGCAGCCGATGCACTGCCGATCCTTGTCTTTCCCGCGTGGGCGAAAGCCGCGGCCTGTCTGGTTGCTATCATTGCACTGACACTCATGGTCACGATTCGCAGCGATCCTATGGTTGCAGGAAATGAAATACAATCCCTGGACATTACCGCGTCCCACAGTTCGGTCTTCGTCGTCAACGATGATGAAACCATGGCGACGATCGTCTGGGTTTCCGATATGGAAATCAACGATGCCAAGGGAGACGGTACGTGACCATCCGCACATTTGCCGTTCTGACCGTTTGGCTTTGGGTCGCCGGGACCAGCGTGGCCGGAGACACCATCTTTGTCCGGCTGGTCGCGGCCAATAATGCACCGGGTGCGCCGCCGGCCGCCCTCGCCGATGTCATGGGGGATCTGACGAAACGGTCGCAGTACTCCAACTTTCAGCTCGTCGATTCGAAAAAAGTGAAACTGCCGGCCGCGGCTCGGGTGAAGCTGAAAGGGGGATATGCCCTGGAATTATCCGGGCCGAAGGAGAAGCTGAAGCTGGGCGTCTTCCACGGTAAGCGCCGGATCATGCAGATGACCGTCTCGCTGAAGGAGGGGCGACCGCTGATCCTTGGCGAGTTTCCCGCTCAAGACGGCAAGATGGTCTTCGTCCTCCTCTCAAAATAAAATTCCTCCGGAATTTTATTTTCTACACATGCTCGTGATCGCGAATATGCAGTTCGCAGTACTCCTGCCCGTCACTGCACTTTGAACAGACGCGAAACACGGCCTCCCGGCTTTCCTTCTCCGTCATCCCGCACGCGGTACAGCGGTGGATCGTTTCCTCATGGCTTCTCTGCATCTTCCCGTCATCGGCGGTCCGGCGCTGGTAGGCCTTGACGCCTCGGACAATGTCACGGCCGAAGAAAAGAAAAAAATTGAGCACCGATGCAACAATCAGGAGCCGCGTCAGCCAATCCGGGGCGAAGATCAAGCTGAATGCGTAAATCGCCCAGGTGATCATCGCCAGGTACTTGACCTTGATCGGCAGGACAAAGAAAAGGAGGAATTCGAAATTCGGGAATAGATAGGCGAAGGCGAGAAAGACCGATGTGGTGATATAGATGTTCGTTGTCTGGCCGAACGGACTGATGGTGGCCGCAATCACCGTCGCGAAGTACGCCGTGAAGACGTAGACGTTGTAGCGGAATATTCCCCACTGAGCTTCCAGCGCCGTTCCCATAAGGTAAAAGACATAGAGCGCGATGAGAACCAGGAAGGCCGTGCTGCTGGGCGGGTAAATCATGAACGTCAGAAGACGCCACACTTCTCCCTGCAGGACCAGCCGGGGATCGAAATACAGATCGTGCAGAAATTGCGGTTTCGCCGTCGCAAGAACGAAGGTCAGGGACTGGCCGATAATGAGGAGAACAGTGAGATTCGGAATGGCGAAACGGCCGAAACGGCGATCGAGCTTGTCAAGGAAATTCATGGCGAAGAACAAAATGACAAGTCTTCTTCAAATTGCAATCGGCACGGCATGCCATCCCGACCCCTATGCCGAGTAATAATGATGCAATAAATCCGCCAAGCCAGGTCGAAAATTTCTGCAGATGTGCTAAAGCTATCGTCGAGTCGGCCGATAAATAATTGCAAGGGGGAAAATACTGAGGGTATTCGAGGATACTGAAGATGACGATTTCAGACATCAACACGCCATCGATGATGGCGCGACACACCCCGTCCAGGGGCCGATCGGCCATCATGTGGTGGTCGACGAAGATTCATCGGCGGCACTGTCCAGAGATGAATCGTCATCCAATACGCCGAAGCAACTCCGCGCTTAGAGTGCAACGACCAAAGGAAGTGATGCCTAGAGAAGGACCATGTGCATAAGTTGTAGGAGCGCGCCCGCGAAGTGCGCATCCATGAGAACGCGCACATGGCGGCCGCCGGCGGCCTGGCAATAAGGAAACATTCTCTGCTCGTACCACAGGTCGGTCCCGACGGCAGGCTATGCGCAGTCGGCGGGCACGTGCAGATTGACGTCAGCGCCGAAAGCAGTCCCGAGGAGACGATCTTGAAGATGCAGCGGGTCGTTGCCGCTGCCATGTCGCCGTCGGAGCCGTCAACCGCGGACATGAAGGTCGTTGTATCGGCCATGTCCAAGTTGGTATCGGCGCGTGAGCAGATCGACGAGCGCAGGGAAGTCGCGGAAGAAGCAGGTGACAACGAAGAGTCTCCCGGCGACGCAGCCGTGAGTGCTTTCACAGACCAGAAACTATAGACGCGCGTGCGGCTGCAGAGCCGGGCCAACAGCGGCTGGGCGACAAAGTACATCGCGACGTAGAGGAAGCCGATCTTCCCGATCACGGAGAAAAACATAAGACGGTCGACATCAAAGCCTGAAGCCCGATAGTTAATGGATTGTTCGTTCACGCATCGGTCGCAGGGATCGGTCGATTGTAGCACAGGCTTCCAGCCTGTGCTACTTTGGATGGCCCGGCTACCAACGAAAGTTTTCCGCTGCGGCGGACGTTCCCATGAAACATCGGTGATCAGTGTGCGGTTTTCTCATTGCAGGAAATGTGGGAGGCAGCACCTGCTGGCGACCGAACGGTCCTAGTCGCCAGCAGGCGCTGCCTCCCACATTTCTGCCGCCAGGTCCTGCAGTACGGTAGGATTTCCCTATGTTTTGACCCCGCCTTGGCGGAGCTCGATGCTGCCCACGATCCCTGTGGTTTGTCAGGGAATTCCAGCGACGTTATCTTAAGTAGTACCTGCCCGAAAACCCCACGGTGGGCCTCCGCCGCGAAACGGGAAATCGCGGGTATTCGGTCAGCCACTAAGTACGCAAATCGACTGACTTCCCATTCCCGACCCCCACCGCATTCCACCTGATATGATCGAACGCATACCGAACTATCTCGGGCTCGATGATGCTCCGTTGACATACCATGGTCTCGCCCGGACTGCTTTGGTGATCCTTTTTGCAGCCGGCATGGTTGCCCTGGTCTGCACCTGGGCCCGGCCGTACACCACCGGTATTACCGAGCGCGTCAGATGGACGGGCAGCACTAAGGGTATCGCTGCTGCGGAACGGCTGCTCTGCGAATACCTGACGGGGCATGCCGATGATGTCGGGGCCTGGAAGCTGCTGGTGCGGCTGCGCACACCGAATGTTTTCGATCCATACCTCACGGGTCCCGGGCCCCGACAGTTACCCGTGGGGATGCCTAGCGGAAATCTCAACAGTGAACCGTTGATGGATGAAACGGCGTTCCTCGCGTTTCTCGAGAAGTCCAGTGTCATTTCGCCGTCGATTCTGAAGGCCTGGTACCGTTTCAACGGCGACGGTCTCGAGGCCGGCTTGGCGGCGCTGGGACCGCTCAGCGACAGCGCCCGGTGCACGGCCGCGGCGGAGATGTATGAGCAACTCGGCCGTTTGCGGAAGGCCCTCGAACATTATCGGCAGGCGGCCGCATTCGATCCGAACGACGCCAATGCGCGAAATCGGACACTACGACTGCTGCTGAACCTGGATGAGGTTGATGAAGCGACAGCGCTTATCACTGATAGGACTTATCGCCGTGCCGCCGAAGCCCATACCCTTCGGGACCTCTACCGACAGCAGCACGATTTTCTGCGTATGCTGCCTCATTTCATCGGCGCTGAGCTGGCAACGATGCGTTGGCACATGTTCGTGGCCAGCCTCGTCACGGGCTTGACCTGGTTCATCTTCTGTCTGCACATGGGTTATTCGTGGCGCTGGCCGCGTCGGGACCGGCTGACCGCCGCGGCGGCCGTCTGCCTGGGATATCTCAGTGCGATCATTTGCCTTTTCCTGGTCGTGGTCACCGATGAACTGTTTCAAACGGATGCCCGGAGTGGCATCGAGTTTAATCTTGTTTACTGTATCGCCGGCATTGGCGCTCGTGAGGAATTGACAAAGCTTCTTTTTTTTGTGCCGCTGGTGCCGTTTCTTATGAGGATGGAAAACGATCTGAGCATCATCACAATCGCGTCTCTGACCGGCCTGGGTTTCGCCGTCAATGAGAACATCAAGTATTACGCTGCAAGCGGTGGCGTCGATGCGACCGGCCGCTTCCTCACGGCCAACTTCTTTCACATGGTTCTCACCGGATACTGCGGCTACTATCTCGTCAAAGCGTTTCAACACGGCGGTGAAGCCTGGAACACGTTTACCGGCCAGACATTGAAGATGATCGTCATCCACGGTCTTTATGATTTCATGCTGATCGAGCCGCGAATGGCCGATTACTCGATTCTGGCAATGACGGTATACATCTGGTTGTCGCAGACCTATCTGCGCCTGATTCTGGAGACATCGGCCAACTTCGGCTGGCGCCCGATTCCGCTGACGCGCCTGTTCGTCGCCGCCATATCAATTGTCGTCGGGGTGACGTACATTTTGATCGCGGGCGAATTTGGTATGGTCGCCGGCTTTCGGCTGACCGTGTTCAGCCTGCTCGGTGTCGCGCTGATCAGCTACATGTTCTTTCGCGAATTCAACGAGCCTGTCCGCCGCTGAGGCGTCGGCGCCTTTGCGATTCGCGGCAAATGTGGTTATACTATGAAACCGGCAAGAAAACCCTACTATCCCCCTATCCTGGATTATGCATAAACTTTCTACTGCGGGCTCTCGCGACGAAAGTTTATGCATAACCCAGGCCAGGGTTGCCGAAGATCCGTAACCGGCCCGCGCTCACGTGTCGGCTGCCTTAAGCGGGAAATCCGAAATGGAGGAAAACGTATGATCACGAAACGGATCGAGGACGCTATCAACGTGCAGATAAATAATGAATTTTATGCTTCCTATCTCTATCTATCTATGTCGGCGAACTGCGAGCGCATGAATCTGGCCGGGTTTGCCCATTGGTGTCGGCTTCAGCATCAGGAAGAATGGGCGCACGCCATGAAGCTCGTCGAGTTTCTGAACGATAACGGTGGCGCGCTGCGGCTAAAGACCATAAAGCAGCCGCCGCACACTTTCCGGACACCGCTGGCAATCTTCGAGCATGGGCTAGCGCACGAAATGGACGTGACCCAGCGCATTTACACGCTGCATCAGCTGGCCGTTAAAGAGAAGTCGTTCGCTACACAGGTCATGCTGCAGTGGTTTATCAGCGAGCAGGTTGAAGAAGAAAAATCCGGCCGCCAGGTAGTTGAGCAGTTGAAAATGATCGAGGACAGCAAGGCTGCGCTGCTGGTGCTCGATCGCGAACTCGCCGCCCGCACAAACATCGAATAACGCACCGGTCGCTCGGTTGTGCTCGGACGGTGCGGCGGCATCGGACATTTTGCGCCGATCGATGGAAATATCCATACTCTGAAGACGGTGAACACCAGGGAACACCGCACACTTCGGTGCGGTGTTCCTTTTCTGTTTTTTCCCCGGCATCCCGGTACCTGCGATTGAACATGTCCCACTCGCACTCGAAGTGACAAGTTCAAAGATCTCTTCATTACCATTCATTTCCTGGGCTCCGGTCATGAACACAAACGTTGTTTCCGAACAGCATACCGAGCGCGACAAGCTTTCGGACATTGCCGAGGCCATTCGTAAGAATCTATCGATGGTGATCCGCGGCAAAGACGCGGTCATTGAACGGGTACTGGTCGCTCTGTTCGTCGACGGCAACATTCTGTGCTGGAAGATGTTCCTGGCGTCGGCAAGACGACCCTGGCAAAGGCATTGGCACGATCGCTCGACGCTGTTTACCACCGCATTTAGTTCACGCCCGACCTTCTGCCGGCCGACATTCTCGGGAGTTCGATCTTTCATCCGCAGACCGGCGAGTTCTCATTTCGGCCCGGGCCGATCTTCGCCAACATCCTGTTGGCCGACGAGATCAATCGCGCCTCACCACGGACACAGTCGGCGCTGCTGGAAGCGATGACCGAATCACAAGCGACGATTGAAGGTGTCCCCCACCCGTTGAAGCCGCCGTCCCTCGTCGTCGTAACGCAGAATCCGATTGAATACCACGGCACGTATCCGCTTCCGGCGGCGCAGCTCGATCGGTTCATCGTACGCCTCGAGCTGGGTTATCCGGAGGAGGACAAAGAGGTCGAGATTCTCTATGCGTAGCGCCACCGCCATCCTACTGGACGACCTCAAGCCGGTTGCCGATTACGATACGTTAATCGGGATTCAGAAACTGGTCCGCGAAACCGGAGTCGAGATAAGTGTGGCCCGATACATGGTCGCCGTTGTCGTCCGTACGCGCGACGAGCCCCGGTTGCGGCTGGGTGCCAGCCCCCCCCCCCCGTGCATCGCTCATGCTCTTTCGCGCCGCCCAGGCCCTGGCGTTCGTCCGCAAACCGTGATTTTGTCACCCCGGATGACGCCAAGGAACTGGCCGGTCCGGTGCTCAGTCATCGTATTGTCATTGACTCCAAGGCCAAGTACTCCGGCTTGGAAAAGGAGCAGGTCATCAGGGAGCTCCTCGAGTCGGTGCCGGTGCCCGTGTGAGCACGGTCCGCCGACCGCGATCGGATTGATGCCGCCGGGCGTGCCCGGTAAGTGGTAGCGGCCGCTGCCTCACGCTGCGATCCGTCTCCGTCAGCCGACGGATGGCGGAGACGGATGATGGATGGATACAACATATTCGACTGCAAAGTATTACGTAATAATCCGACGACCGTACTGAAGTTTTCAGTCCCGCGGTGGCGGGGCTGATCCCGTGAGGGATGTTATCACGTCCCAACGGGACTTACGTCCGCCGTGGCGGAAAGTTTCTGAAGAGCATCCGGCGATCCGATTGGCGGCTCGCTTACTACAACTAAAGCTTTCGACTTGCCTGACGCCGATGTTAGTCCGACCGTACCGTAGGATCCTCAGGAGCGATCTACACAAATCGGAGCGAGTTCCACAGTTCGACGGTCCCATAACTCTCGCGGTCCGAAGTCCCATCGGGCCCCCCGCAACGCCAATGAACGCTGTTCGAATACCGCACGAACGGAGCCGATTCCACTGTTTCGACCTGGCCGGCACACAGCAGCGTGTGCCGGCTTTTTTTTACTTGCAATTGCAGAACCTGTTCCTTCAGAAATTCTGGTTCCGCACCGTTGACACGGCTGCCCCCCTCCCACGATCGGTCCGGATTGGGCACTTGATGCCAGGGTTGATGCAGCCAATGCATCCGGGAACCAAATGGGGTCGTTGGTCATCTACGACTCCCGTCGCCTCGAGCAGATTCTGCTTTTTCCGAACCAAATCACTCTGAATTGGCTCAACGTCCCCGAAAAGCTTCCCGGCGGCGTTGTCAATGGCCTTGACTGATGACCCGTTCTTCGAAAGCGCCACCTCGATTATCGCGTTGCAGTAGGACGTCTGGCGCCCTATCCGCATTGCTTACCAGTTTGTTCCGGGCGGCAGTAATGACATCGTTAAACTGTTTCACGGTACCATGACAAAACCGCTGACGGAAATAACCACAACCGCGTTTGGTCTTCCCATCACTTGCTCGACCTGGGAAGACGAACAGCTGTTGCAGTTCGGCAGCCTGCCTGCCGTAAATGCGATGCGTGTCCATGGGATCTTGGGATCCTTCGGTATGTCGCGAGGCGTCTATATCGACAACCTGTAGTACGGGAATATTGTTCACGTCCGTTCGGCCTTGGGAACGTGGCTTGCCACGAGTTCGATGAGTTCATTCAGCATGTCTGCAGTGCGGGTGGATGATAAGCGGGGGAAGCGGCTGGCCGTCGACTTCAAAAAGCCGCGTTCGCCTTCGAGCATGACTTTGCGTCCCTTGACGACGATGGCATGCAGCTGCGCCTGATGAGCGCGGATCTTAAGACGGCTGACACCGAGAAGGTAGCCGATCGGGGCCGGCAGCTCGCCGAAGCGGTCGCGTAGTTCATCGGCGAAGTCGTCGACCGCCGCCAGAGTTTTCAATTCCCCAAACCGCCGATAGATCTGCAGCCGGATTTCTTCCTCGACAATGGTCTCGCGTGGCACGTAAGCGGATATGCAATCGGGATCGTCGGTGGCGCCAAACATCAGGAAATCGATGTTGAGATCCACTTCGATTCGTTTGGGTGAGGGCTGATTCTTCATGCGGGCCACCGCCTCGCGCATGAGCTGGCAGTACAAGTCGAAACCCACGGCGGCGATGTGCCCGCTCTGCTCGGCGCCGAGGATGTTGCCGGCGCCGCGGATCTCCAGGTCGCGCATGGCCAGCTTAAAGCCGACGCCGAGTTGCGTGTATTTGCGAATGGCAGCCAGCCGTTCGCGGGCGGTATCGAGGATCACCTGCTGCTTCGGCAGCAACAGATACGCATACGCCTGGCGATGATACCGACCCACACGCCCGCGCAATTGGTACAGGTCCGCCAGCCCGAAGCGATCGGCACGGTCGATTATGATGGTGTTCGCGTTGGGGACGTCGAGCCCCGATTCGATGATTGTCGTACATACCAGGACATCGATCTCACCTTTGAAGAATCGCAGCATGGTCGCTTCGAGGGTATGCTCATCCATCTGCCCGTGGCCGACGTCAAAGCTCGCTTCCGGCACCAGCCGGGTCAATCGTTCAAACACCGATTTGATGGTGCGCACACGGTTGTGGAGATAATAGACCTGGCCGGCTCGCTGGACTTCACGACGAATCGCTTCTTCGATCAGATTCTCGTCGTATTGCGCAACCACCGTCTTGACGGGCCGGCGTTCCAACGGCGCCGTCATGATCGTGCTCATATCGCGCAGTCCGGCCATCGACAGGTAAAGCGTCCGTGGTATCGGCGTCGCCGTCATGGTCAGGACGTCGACATCGGCGCGAATCTGTTTCAACCGTTCCTTGTGGGCCACACCGAAACGCTGCTCCTCGTCGATGATCAGGAGGCCGATGTTCTTGAAATGAACGCCGGTGCCGAGCAAGCTGTGGGTGCCGATGATGATGTCGATCTTACCGGCGCGCAGGGCATCGATTGTCTGGTTCCGTTCTTTCAACGAGCGAAATCGGCTGATGCAATCGATTAGGATCGAAAACTCACGAAAGCGCTCCCTGAAGGTCAGGTAATGCTGTTGAACGAGGATGGTTGTCGGCGCCAGGACAGCCACCTGCCGGCCGCACAGCACGGCCTGATGCGCGGCACGCATGGCAACTTCGGTTTTGCCGTAGCCGACGTCGCCGCAGAGCAGCCGATCCATCGGCCGCGGCCGCTCCATGTCGATCCGTACTTCCGTTATCGCCTTCGCCTGATCTTCCGTCTCTGTATACGGAAACGCCTGATCAAACGTCTCCTGGCTTGGCTCCTCGACGATGAAGGGAAATCCGGGCTGTGTCGCGCGGATCGCCTGCACACGGATGAGCTCGGCGGCGATGTCGTTGACCGCTTCCTTCGCCGCCTGGATCGATTTCTGCCAACGCGTTCCGGCCACGCGGCTGAGCCGCGGCAGTTTCTTGCCCGCGCCGACATAACGACTGACAAGATACGCCTGCGCCAGCGGCACGAAAACTCGTACATCGTCGTGGAATTCGAGCACCATGACTTCCTGGATCTGCGACTGGAACGCCTCCTGCCGGATCCCCAGGTAGCGGCTGATGCCATACACCGCGTGCACCGCCAGATTGCCTTCGCGCAGGTCGTTTTCGTCGTGAATCATGTGATCCGCATGGAAAGCACTCCGGCGCTGGCGCGTTGGCGTTTTCCGCGCATGCCCGAAAATCTCCGCATCCGACAGAATGACAATGCGGGTCTTGGGAAAAATAACGCCGCAGGAGACGTCCACGGGTTCGTACGAAACGGAGCGGTGCGTTATCTCGTGTTCACCATCGAGAAACTCCTTGAAGCGTTCGACACGGCTCTGACTGTCGCTGCAGACGACCACGGAGTACCCGTCATCGGCCCACCGCCGCAATTGCTGCTGCAGGAACTGGCGCGCCAACAGGTCCGATATACCGTCGGCCTCCGGCAGTACGCCGCGGAACTGCGGGGTCAAGGCATAGAACTCGCATTTGTAAACGCGGCCGTTGCGGTCGCCTCCAAAGGTAACGGAATCCTCCAGGGCGATGGTTCGATTCCCGGCCCGGCGCTGGCGCTCCCAGACCTTGACGTCGCGGACACTTCCGAACTGTTCGAGATGAGTTTCGGTCTTTTCAGCATCGCCGATCACCAGTAGACAGGAACCGGGATTGAAATAATCGAGGAAACAGTAATCACTCGTATCCGAATGCATAATGGCGAGATCGCCGCGTGGAATGATTCGCATCTCGGTGATCGGCTCGATGGACCGCTGCGTCGCCGCATCGAAGAATCGAAGCGATTCGATCTCATCGCCGAAATAGTCGATACGTATCGGATACTCGTAGACCGGCGAAAACAGGTCCAGGATGCCGCCGCGCCATGAGAATTCACCGGGAATCCGGACCTCGGGCTCGTTGTCGTAATCCAGTTCGATGAGGAACTCCGCCAGTTGCTGTGGCGGCCAGTCCGAGGTCCCGGCGGCAAGAACCAGATTGCGGTTGTGGAAAACCGAGGGCTCCGGCGCCGGCGCCAGCACCGACATGATGGATCCGACGTAAATGCCGCCGACACGTGTCGTCATGTGGAGCAGCCGCCCGCGCTCCGATTCGTTTTCCGGCTGTATTTGCTGTTTCGAGGTTTCGACTTCGGGCAGAACGTTCACCGGGCGTTCGGCGGCAATGATCTGCTGAAACGACCTCAGGTCGGCGGCCAGCGCCTCCGCCGCGGCAATGGTGGGCATGATGACGACGACCGGCGTTGTGGGACCCGGCAGGCACTGCCGCACCGCGACATAGAAGATCTCCGGCTCCGCAACGACCGTGTCCGCGGAACGTCCCGCGGTTGCGAACCGGCTCAGTTCCGCCGCAATTTTCTGTTGCCACTGTTTCATGGCTGACCTGTTGAATTCAGTTATACCGCTAACTATTGTATGAGTTCGGCTATGGATGTCAATCTGTCTGATAATTTGGTTGTAAGAAGGGGGTACGGAATGTCAGAAGTGAAGTTAAAGAGAGGCGAAGGCGTCGACAAGGCCCTGCGTCGGCTGAAAAAACTGATGGACAAGGAAGGGACGCTCAAGGATATCCGCAACCGTCGCTACTACGAGAAACCGAGCGAAGTCAAACGGCGGATGGCCAAGCGCCCGCGGCGGTGATTCCGGCGCGGGCGTAATTAGTGGCTGACCGAAAACCCGTGATTTCCCGTTTTGCGGCGGAGGCCCGCCACGCTCGAGCCTCAAACTTACGTCGGACGGACCCCCTTGGAGCAACGGCGGGCCTCCGCCGAGGGGTTTTCGGTCAGTAACTAATTAGTGGTTTTTTAAATGTCCACACCGCTTGGATCTGCCGGAGTGGCGAAATTGGCAGACGCGCTGGACTCAAAATCCAGTTCTCCTAAACAGAGAGTGTGGGTTCGATCCCCTCCTCCGGCACCAGGGAAAATAAATCCTTGACCAATCCTTCAGGACGGGTCAAGGATTTATTTTTATGAAGATCTGCCATCTAATCACGCGGATGATCGTCGGCGGGGCGCAGGAGAATACTCTCTATACAATTATTGGCCACCTTGAAAACGGGCTCGAGGCGGTACTCG
Source organism: Lentisphaeria bacterium (assembly GCA_963582235.1). Classification (GTDB taxonomy): domain Bacteria; phylum Verrucomicrobiota; class Lentisphaeria; order JABSQK01; family CAJWLW01; genus CAUZRT01. The sequence goes on along the minus strand of CAUZRT010000015.1, from coordinate 8,509 downwards.
TCACCGGTCCCTCACCCGGTCCGGAAGGCCGGCTGCTGCAAAAGCGAGAGATTTCGAATCTCCGAATCGTCCTGCAACCCCATCTGGTCCGCGAGTTGAACCCCTGTCGCGACGCACTCGCGTATCTGTCACTGCGCAGACTCTTTGCCCGGGAGGCCTTTGACATTGTTCACACCCATAGTTCCAAGGCCGGCGTTATCGGCCGCTTGGCGGCACGGGCGGCGGGTGTCCCGGTCGTTGTCCATACGATTCATGGCCAGGCATTTCATAAGTACGAGAAATGGTGGCGTAACCGTCTTTTCATTTTCGCCGAGCGTGTCGCCGCCCGGCGCTGCGACCGAATCTACGCCGTCTGCCGGGCCATGATCGACCAGTGTGTCGCCGCCAATGTGGCGCCGGAGGGCAAGTACAGGGTGGTTTACAGCGGCATGAAGCTGGAACCATTCTTCAATGCACAGCCCGACATGACGCTGGCGAGTGAACTCGGCATTCCACCCGGGGCTGCGGTCGTCGGCAAAATCGCGCGGCTCTTTGAACTCAAGGGTTACGAGTATCTATTGCAGGCCGCGCCGCTGATCATCGCCGAGGTGCCGAACGTACGGTTCCTGATTGTCGGTGACGGCGCCATCCGGCCTGCTATCGAGCGGCAGATCCGGACAATGGGCCTCGAGGACCACTTTGTCTTTGCCGGCCTCGTGGCGCCGGCGGAGATACCGAAGTACACGGCGCTGATGGATGTTCTGGTTCATCTGTCGCTCCGTGAAGGATTGCCGCGTACGATCATCCAGGCGCATGCCGGCGGCAAGCCGGCTATCGGCTTTGCCCTTGACGGGACGCCGGAAGCAATCGTCGACGGTGAAACCGGATATGTCTGCCCGCCCGCGGACCACCGGGCCGTGGCGGCGGGCGTTACCGAGTTGCTCCGGAATCCGGAACGTGCCCGCCGGATGGGTGAAGCCGGACGTGAGCATGTCCGCCATCGCTGGGATTGGCGGCAGATGGTGGACACACTCGAGCAGGAATATTGGGAACTGCTCGGCGAAGCGGACGCTGCGCGTCCGCTTCCTGAGCAATCACGCTGAAGGACATTATGGAACAGGCAATCGAACATTTTGTACATGGTCTGTCCGGGATTCTGCTCGTCGGCCTCATTGTTGTCTGTCTATTTGTGCTGGGTAAAGGCGCCAGCGTGCTGGTGAAGGAGGCGGTCATTTTGTCCCAGCGCTGGGGCATGCCGAAGACGGTCGTCGGGGCAACCATCATCAGTCTTGGGACGACGTCGCCCGAGGCGGCGGTCTCCGTGGTTGCAGCCATCAAGGGCGACCCCGAGATAGCCCTTGGCAATGCGGTCGGTTCGATCATCTGCGACACCGGCCTGATCCTCGGGCTGGCTTGCATCATCCGGCCGTTGCCGCTGGACCGCAGCATCGTCAATCGGCAGGGTTGGATCCAACTCATCGCCGGCTGCCTCCTAGTCGCCGCGTGCTGGAATTATTCGGATCCCGCGTCGGTCATCAAAGGGGGCGGCAATCTGCCGCAGGTGATCGGGTTTCTCTTCGGCTTGCTTCTCGTAGCGTATATATGGAAGTCGATCAAGTGGGCAAAGGAAGGTGAATCCGATGGTGTGGGCGCGGAAGTGAAGGCGGATGAAACGGCTTCGAGCGTGGCCGTTTTGGTTATGCTGCTCGTTGGCATCGTGCTGGTGGTCGGCTCCTCGACGGTGCTGGTGCCGACGGTCACGGAGGCGGCCTTGCGCGTCAATATACCCAAGAGCATCATCGCAGCGACCCTGGTTGCTTTCGGCACTTCGCTGCCGGAACTGGTGACGGCGGTGACGGCGACATTGAAGGGCCATGGCGAGCTGGCCATCGGCAATATCATCGGCGCGGATATTCTCAATGTCCTATTTGTTGCCGGTTTGTCGGCGGCCGTCACCACGAACGGCCTCCCGGCTCCCGCCTATTTTTTCGCCATTTTGTTCCCGGCCATGCTTTTCATCCTGGTCGTCTTCCGCGTTGGGATCTTCGCGTCGAAAACCCATCTGCAGCGTCCGTTCGGCTTTATTTTGCTGGCAGCGTATATCGTTATCACCGTCATCCAGCTGTGCTTCATTCCAGGCGCGGAATGATGACCACGAGCTCAAGCGTATATCGTTATCACCGTCATCCAGCTGCGCTTCACGTGAGAGACGACGGCAATATTGAATCGTTTCGATAGACGTTATATTAATCGCTTCGAAGCTGTATCAACTCTGCTGCTTAGTAGCTGACCGAAAACCCCGGGTTCCTTGACTTGGCGCCCCCGTGCCCTTGTACGCTGTTTAGCGTCGTAAATGCGATTGCACGCCAATGTGAGAGGCCGCGTCCCGCGGGCGACCGGTTGCCGCACGACAATGCCAAACAAATCAGACCGATTCGGTAATTTCGTATCGCACAGGTTCGGTGACATATACCGATAGAGTCGCCCGGGGGACGCGGCCTCTCACTTTGGGCCAAGCCGCCGGTGACCAGCAAATCGGACGCTAAAAACGTACACGACCAAGGTCATGGGGTCGGGAATGCGAAAAACCGGGGTTTTCGGTCGGCCATAACTTAACCGACGACACCAGCGACACGAAAGCTATTGACGGCGATCACCGATCACGAGGGGGCGTAGCGTACTCGTGGTTCGAGTGCACGTTCTGTCTATGATCTGGATATTAAAGGTGCCGCTTAATTGCGGAGTACGCAACTCGTGTCGTGAACCCCTATCGTAAACGTCATCGATCTTGGCTCCGTCGTAAACTCTGGCTTTCCGCCACAGGTGGATCCGCTTCAGGCGGAAAACTAAAATCGATCCGGTCTTCGACGGGGTTAAAGCTCGCCAATAGCCAACGGGGTTGACGATGGGATTCACGATCGGGGTTTATTTCGTTTGGCGAGAGAACGACGTCGTAATCTACTCAGATCGCCGAAGTTTGTAGTTCACGACATGGTTTACAACGAAGTTTATTCGGCGCATTTTTTATGAAGGCACTCATCACTGGCGGTGCCGGTTTCATCGGTAGCCACTTGAGCGACGTCCTGTTGGATCGGGGTTGGGATGTCCAGACCCTCGACGACCTGTCCACCGGCTCGATGGCCAACATTGCTCATCTGGCCGAGAATCCGAAGTTTCACTATGCGGTCGACAGCGTCCTCAATGAAATGATTCTCGACCGGCTGGTCTCGGATTGCGATGTGATCTATCACCTGGCGGCGGCCGTTGGCGTCGATCTCATCGTCAAGAACCCGGTGCGCACCCTGGCGATCAACGTCGAGGGTACGAATTGCGTGCTCAAGGCTGCCCGGCGTTACGACCGGCGCATCGTCATCGCGTCGTCGTCGGAGGTCTATGGTAAGGGGACGCAGATTCCCTTTCGTGAAGGCGACGACACGGTCAGCGGGCCGACGTCCAGGTACCGATGGTCCTATGCGTGCTCGAAGGCCATTGACGAGTTCGCCGCTTTTGCTGTTGCCAAAGAGTGCGGCCTGCCCGTGCACATCGTCCGCCTGTTCAATACAGTCGGCAAACGGCAGAGCGGCCAGTACGGTATGGTGTTGCCCCGCTTTGTCGGGAAGGCATTGGACAATGAGCCTATATGTGTGTTCGGCGACGGCGAGCAGACCCGATGCTTTGCCAATGTCAGGGATGTGACGGGGGCCATGGCCGATCTGGTGACCTGTCCGGAGACGGAAGGGGAAGTCATCAATCTCGGCTCGGACGCGGAAATCAGCATTAACGATCTCGCGTCCAAGGTCAAGGCGGTCCTGGGCAGCGAATCGACGATTATACATATCTCATACAACGATGCGTATGAGGAGGGATTCGAGGACATGCGCCGCCGGGTGCCGGATCTGACTAAAGCCAGAAAGTTGATCGGCTATCGGCCGGCTATCGGCCTCGAGCAGACAATACAGGAAGTGGCAGGACCGAACAGCCAACCCTCTTTCGAAACAAACTCTTAATCTCTCCTCTTAATCTCTCCTCTTAATCCAGTAAGAAGTGGGATTAAGAGGAGAGATTAAGATATATATTTCTACCTGCCAAAACTGGCAGTGCCAGAATGTCACTGAACACCCGACACCAAACACCAAACTTCGCCCTCCGTAGCTTCGTCTGGATAGCGCCCAACACCCGACAGAAGGCAACATCCCGAAGCCAACAAAGCGGCAAAGGATTGCCGCATCTCCATGCCGTGGACATGAGGTGATACTTCACCGCCGTGCGATTTCCTGAACCCTGCTTGGGGCCCGCCGAAGCCCTGACGAAGGCGGGAATCCTGGCTCCTTACGGAAGCACCCGATGACAGCGAAGAGCGCAGCATATTCGCCGGCTGAGATCGAGCCGAAATGGCAACGATACTGGCACGAGAACAAGGTCTTCAAAGCAGTTGATTTTGAAGACAAGCCGAAGCTGTATGTCCTGGACATGTTCCCGTATCCCAGTGGCGCCGGCCTGCACGTCGGGCATCCCGAAGGCTACACAGCAACGGACATATACTGCCGCTTCAAACGCATGCGCGGCTACAACGTCCTCCATCCCATGGGGTGGGATGCCTTCGGCCTGCCTGCCGAACAGTACGCGATCGAAACCGGGGCCCATCCGGCGACGACGACGAAAAAAAACATTGCGACGTTCAAGCGCCAGATACAGTCCCTCGGCTTCTCCTATGACTGGGATCGTGAGATCGACACGACCGATCCGAATTATTACCGCTGGACGCAGTGGATCTTCCTGCAGCTCTACAAGAAGGGCCTGGCCTACATCGATGAAGTTCCGGTCAATTGGTGTCCGGCCCTCGGCACGGTGCTAGCCAACGAGGAAGTCATCGACGGCAAAAGCGAGCGCGGTGGCCATCCCGTCGTCCGGCGTCCGATGAAGCAATGGATACTGAAGATTACGGAGTATGCCGAGCGGCTGCTGGCGGACCTCGAGGACCTGGACTGGCCCGAAGGCATCAAGGAGATGCAGCGGAACTGGATCGGCAAGTCGGAGGGGGCCGATGTCGATTTCAGAGTCGTCGACCACGACGCTGTCATTCGCGTATACACGACCCGGCCCGACACCCTGTTCGGCGCGACTTACATGGTCCTCGCTCCTGAGCATGCGCTTGTCGACGAATTGACGTCGGCGGACTGCCGCGGCGCGGTCACTGCATATCAGGAACGGGCGGCGACGAAGTCTGACCTCGACCGCACCGATCTCAGCACCGAGAAGACCGGTGTGTTTATCGGCGCCCATGCCGTCAATCCCGTCAACGGCGACGAGATCCCGATCTGGATCAGTGACTATGTGCTGCTCAGTTACGGCACCGGCGCGATCATGGCGGTACCGGCCCATGACACCCGGGACTTCGAGTTTGCGAAGCAGTTCAACCTGGACGTCCGGGCGATCATCGAACCGGATGCCGGCGCGGCCGCGGCTGCTGCCGTACCCCTGGCGGATGTTTTGGCGGGCAAGGCCTGCTGGACCGGAGAAGGTGCCCTGATTCGTTCGTCCAATGATCGCGGCTTGAACATCAACAGCATGAGCGTCGCGGCGGCCGTGGCGGTAACAACGGCATGGCTGTCGGATATGAATCTGGGTGCCGCCGCCGTCAATTACAAACTACGCGATTGGCTCTTCAGCCGGCAGCGTTACTGGGGCGAGCCCTTTCCCGTCGCCATCATGGATGACGGCGAGATCCGGATCCTCGATGAAGACGAGCTTCCCCTGACGCTCCCGGAAGTCGAGGAGTTCACGCCGAGCGGAACCGGCGAATCACCGCTTGCCAAAGCGACGGAATGGCTTCGCTACACCGATCCGGAAACCGGGCGCACCGGCAAGCGGGAAACCCACACCATGCCGCAGTGGGCCGGATCCTGCTGGTACTATCTGCGCTTCATCGACCCACACGCGGACACCGCTCCCTGGGATAAGGAAAAGGAAAAGTATTGGATGCCGGTGGATCTGTATGTCGGCGGCGCCGAGCACGCCGTGCTGCATCTGTTGTATGCCCGCTTCTGGCACAAGGTTCTTTACGACATCGGCTGGGCGAGCACCAGGGAGCCGTTTCAAAAACTGATCAATCAGGGCATGATCCTCGGCATTTCCTACAAAGATTCGCGGGGCGCCCTCATCCCAACCGACAAAGTCGAGGAATGCGACGGTAAATTCCATCATCTCGAGACCGGCGAGGAGCTCGAGGAGTTTCCGGCGAAGATGTCGAAGTCCCTCAAGAACGTCGTCAATCCCGATGACGTCATCAATCAGTACGGTGCGGACAGTTTCCGGCTCTATGAGATGTTCATGGGGCCGTTGGAGGCGGTCAAACCCTGGAACACCCGCAGCGTCGAAGGCGTGTATCGATTTCTGCAGCGTGCCTGGCGTATGATCATCGGGCCGGACGGTGAGTCGGCCGCGGAAATCACCGACGCCCCGATGTCGAACGGGCAGCTTCGTGTCCTGCACACGACGATCAAAAAGGTCACGGACGACAGCGAGACATTGGATTTCAATACCGCCATCAGCCAGTTGATGATCTTCGTCAACGAATTCATCAAAGCCGACAATCGCAACCGGGGGGCCATGGAGATATTCACGAAACTGTTATCGCCGCTGGCGCCTCACATTGCCGAGGAACTGTGGGAACGTCTCGGTCACCACGAGCCTTTGGCGTACGAGAGCTGGCCGGAATATGATGAAGCCTGTTTGAAGGTGGACGAGGTCGAGATCCTCGTGCAGATCAAGGGCAAGCCAAAGGCGCGTATGATGATGTCGCCCGATCTGTCTGCGAACGAGATGGAGACGGTGGCCTTGGCCGATGACGGTGTCCGGGCTGCTGTCGGCGATGCCGACATAATCAAAGTGGTTTGCGTCCCGGGGCGACTTGTGAACATCGTGACCCGGTAAGAATCCCGCTGCTGCGGGATTCTTACATTTGACCCCTTTCCATCGGAAGCCCAATTCCAATGACCGCAATGACCGCAATGATCGGCAATCAGATCCAACGGCTACGGAATTTTATCGCCGATGACATCTGGGACATTGATCTCAGACGCTTGCCCCGTATCCGGCGCAGCATCTATTCGTTCATCAAGATCATCAGTATTGTCATCAAGGGGTTCATCGATGACAAGTGCGCCCTGCACGCGTCGGCGCTCACCTTCATCACGTTGATGTCCACCGTACCCCTGCTGGCATTGATCTTTTCGATTGCGGGCGGTTTGGGGATTCAGAACACGCTGAAGGGCGGAATCACCAAGTATGACGGCATTCCCGAACAGGTACGGAACTTCCTTGACGGTGTGGTGGAACTGGTCAATGATACCAACCTGATGGCGCTCGGCGTCATCGGCTTGCTCCTCGTCTTCTGGACGGTGATCCGGCTCCTGGGTAAGATCGAGGGCACCTTCAACTCGATCTGGGGGGTGAGGGAAGGACGAACATTGGTACGGAAGTTCTCCGACTATATGAGCGTGCTGTTGTTTGTGCCGTTGATGCTACTGTTGTTCACGACCGTCAACGTCACTGCCTTCGCCGGCGGCAGAATCGACATGTTTTTTTACGAGTTTCTCGGACCGATCTACATCGTTTATGCCTTGGTCGCCGTTTTGGCGAGTGGCTTCTTTATTATTCTGGCGTTCACGTTTCTCTATCTCTGTTTGCCGAACACCAAGGTCCGGCTGTCCCCGGCGCTGATCGGCGGTCTCTGTTGCGGCATTGCCTGGATTGCCTGGCAGTGGGCGTGCATACAGTTCCAGATCGGGATCACGAACTTCAACGCGATCTACGGTGCCTTTGCCGGTCTGCCGATCTCGTTGTTCTGGCTTCATGTGAACTGGATGATCGTACTCTTCGGCGCTGAGGTCAGCTTCGGCTTCCAGCACTGCGAAACCTACACCCAGGAAGGCGAACTGAACGAGGCCAGCTTCGTCACTCGCAAACGTCTTGCCTATTTCATCGTCCATGAGGTCTGCCGCCTGTTCCATCGGGGTTCACCGGCCTGGCGGCCCCAGGACTTTCAGCGCCGGCACAACATTCCGATCCGTCTGCTGCAGGATGTGATCTTCAGCCTCAAGCAGCACGGCGTTCTCATCGAGGTCGAGGGCGGTGGTCATGTGCCGGCGAAAGATCTTTCGGCGCTCAACTTGAAAGACATCGAACTGGCCATTTACGGCAGGCCGAATAAGCACATCGAGAAATTGGATGCCACACTCGAGGGTGCCGTCATTCACGCGCTCGAAGCGAAGGAAGAAGTATATCTCGAGTCCCTGGCAGGCATCAACTTGAACTCCCTGATTGCGGGGCCGGACGATAGCTGAGACGTTCGGGGTTGGGAACTTGGGGATCGGGGTTCATGGGCCACCACGAATCTCAATCCTAAATTTTCAGTCACCGGATCAACCCTGCCATCGTGGGGCTGACGATTTGTGACAATCCGTCGGCTGCCGGATCGCAGCGCGAGGCGGCGGACGTTCCTCACAAACTTAATCGTCCTCATCTTCGA
>CAUZRT010000014.1:0-22747 GCA_963582235.1 Lentisphaeria bacterium | reverse complement strand
CGGATCATTATGGTCAATATGTTTGGACCTTGTGAAAACATCTCGTAAAAACAAATTCCTATACGATAAATTCATGGGACATGCTGAGATCCACGATGCAGGATGCGTTGGTTCGAGTCACGCCCCGATCGCCTGTGCCTGTGGCCGGAACTGCCCGATCCTTTGTGGGTCGGTGACAGAAATTTATTCATCACGAAAACGCGATGTGCTCGCCGAACCCGCCGCTGACGGCCTGGTCATAGATGGTCCTGGCGATGGTCGTGTCCTGAATGCCGATGCCGACGCCGTCGAACATGGTCAATTCGTCATCACTGGTCCGGCCCGCCACCTCGCCGTTGATCACCTGCCCGAGCGAACCCGCGTAGCACTCTTTGGTCAGAACGCCTTTCTCAACCGCCTGGCTCACCTCGCCACGCTGGAGCGCATGCTCGATGACGTCGGCAAACATGCGGCATCTGGGGAGGAGCGCCATTTCGCATTCTATCTTGTCGTGCAGGTCGGTGCCCATACAGGAAAAATGCGTGCCCGCCTTGACCCACCCTGCCTGTACGATCGGTTCACGGCTGTTGGTCGCGGTCACGACGACATCGGCATTCTCGACGGCGGTCTGCGCGTCCGCCACCTTCACCGGCACCGGCAGTTCGCCGGCCAATTCTTCCGCGACGGTCTCGGCGTTGCCGGCCATCTGATCATGCAGAAAAATATTTTGGAATCCACGCACTCGGCTGACGGCGCGAAGGCACTGCCGCCCCAACTGGCCGGCGCCGATCACGGCCAGCGTTTCGGCATCGGCCCGTGAAAGCTGCTTGGCGCCGACAGCCGCCGCGGCCGCCGTGCGCAGCATAGTCGGAAGGGTGCCGTCGCAGATCATCAGGAGCTCCCCGGTCTCGGGTTCGAACACCGGGATCCAACTGTTCGTTGTCGGCAGCCCCCGCGATGGATTGGCTGTGCGCTCCTGTCCAACCTTCATTGACAGGAGCGACGTCACCTTCGTGTAGCCGGTGATGCAGGCGGCGAAGGCGGTGCCGGGCTCGCCGACCGGGATCTGGTAGATGGCTTTGGGCGGCAGATAATCCTCGCCTTTTTCGAAGGCGCCGAGTGCCTCCTCTATCGCCGGGATCGCCTGCGCAATGTCGATGTGCTCAGCAATCTGCTGACGGGTCAGAAGGATTGTTTCTCGAGCCATGGGTTCATCCTCTCAAATGCAGCTTCAATGATTTCGGTCGAAGTGGCGAAACTGATACGCAACGCATTGTTGCAGCTCGGCCCGAAGGCGCCGCCGGGGATTGTGCACACGCCGGCTTCTGTCAACAGGCGCATGGCCACGTCGAAACTGTCGGCGCCCGGCGGTAGCGACGGCATGATGAAAAATGCGCCGCCGGGTCGGTAGCCCGTAAATTGCGGGGCGGCGTCAACAAGGTCGACAATACGATCGCGGCGACGTCGGTACTCGGCAACCATTTCATCAACATAGTCCTGATCTTCGGTCAGGGCGGTGACGGCAGCCCATTGCGCCGGTGTGTTCTCCGCGGTGCTGATGAACATATGGGCGCGCTGCATGGTTTCGATGTTCTCGCGCGTCGAGATCACCCAGCCGATGCGCAGCCCGGCCATCGAGTACGTCTTTGAAACGCTGCTCGCCATGATCAGATTGTCCATTGTCGGCGCACATGTGAGGGCGCTTGCGAAGCACCCCTCGTCCAGGATGATCCGGTCGTAGACTTCGTCGCTGATCAGGGTGATGCCGCGGCGGGCCGCCGCGTCGCAGACAGCCGCCATGGTCGCGCGGGGATACACGGTACCGGTAGGATTGCCCGGTGAATTCATCAGGATAGCCGCCGTCTTGTCGTTCATGGCATCGATCACTTCCTGAGGATCGACCTGGTAACCGTTGGCGGCCGTCGTAACGACCGGGCGCAAGGTTGCACCGGCCATTTCTGCAATGTGCGCCAGGACGAAGTACGGCTCGACCACGATTATCTCAGCTCCGGGACGGCAGGCGCCGAACAGTGCGATGAACATCCCTTCGCAGCAGCCCGTCGTTATCAGAACATTCTCGGACCGCAGCGTAATGCCGTAATGACCGCTGTAAAACGAAGCGACTGCTTCGCGCAGGTGCGGCAGCCCGGAATCGAGTTCGTATCTCGTCTTGCCCTCCCGCAATGCCCGTACCTGCGCCTCGATAATATGCGGCGGCGTCGGAAAGTCCGGTTGCCCGATGGACAGATGCAGCACGTTGTCCATCGTCGCCGCCGTATTGAACATTCGCCGGATCGGCGAAAACGGCAGCGCCTCCAGCGCCGGATTCCAATTAATACCTGCCACCGTTTTCCCTCTCACGTCAAGTAAAGAATGGCGGGTTGTCGAGAATACTGTGGATCAGCAACGTAACCATACAGTGCGCTGGGTCAAATCCATTCCGAAGATTGCCAAGTGAAAGACACGCCTCGGCATAGAGCGACTCCACAGTAATCTGCGTTTCTTTGCGCTCTGCGGCGTCTCTCGAATCAGTCTGACAGACGTGGAACCGTCTCTTTGGTGTTGCAATAATATCGACCTGTGCAAATAGAATCCGCCGCGACAGCACCTTCGATCTTATTACACAGGCCGGATAATATTTGTGTATCATATTTTATTATAGATATTTGAGGTAAGTGTCACCAAAATAAAGGACCCGACTCAACTATGACCCAAATGCCCAAGGCGTGGCTTAACTATGGCATTTGGGATTCTGCGTGTTTTGAAAGACTAGGGAAAGTGGGCCGGGTTGACAGAAGGTACTCATATATTATTTTATGTATACAAAATGTCAATAATTGTCAATAAGGGGCTGGTATGCAGACCGACAAGATCATTCGTCTTGCCAGAGAGCAGGGAGTGATACGAGCCGCTGACCTCGCAAGTATAGGGGCGAGCCGTACGCTACTGCCCTATCTGGAACAGAAAGGCGTCCTCCGGCGGGTCGCGAGGGGGGCCTATATGCTGGTGGACCATGTCCCGGAAAGGCCCGGATTTGTTGACATTGCCGCTGCAGTTCCCCACTGCGTCATATTCCTGCTTTCAGCCCTGCAATACCACGAGATTACCATACAAATGCCTAATGCAACCTGGCTGGCTGTTGAACGCAGCAGCCGTAAACCCGTCGCCAAAGGATTTCAGCTGCAGGTCGTGCAGTTAAGCGGGAACATGTTCTCGGCCGGAATCGAAGAATACGAAGGCGACGGCGTCATCATTCGCGTCTACTCGCCGGCTAAGACGGTAGTGGACTGTTTTCGCTTTCGGAACCGCACTGGACTGGATGTGGCCCGAGAGGCACTGCGCGACACTCTAGATCAGCGCAGAGCATCCCGTGATGAAATTTGGCACTTCGCCAAAATCTGCCGGATGGCCAGTATCATGCGGCCGTACCTGGAGATGGTCTGATGGATTCTGAAAGCGTCTCGAAATTCGTTCACCAGCGACTGATAAATGTCCGCGACAAAAGCGGTGAGGAATTCAACACTCTTCTGACGCGTTATGCTCTGGAGCGTCTGGTATGTGGTGAGATCGACTAACCGAACCGGAGGGTGATGTCGGGAGACAATTACGCAAACGATAACGGTGCACGACGACGCGAGACGATTGCGGAGTGGGTGTCCCGTCATCGTTCCCAGACTGACGTGCACGCCGTGCGGGCGACGAGTCAAGTTGGCGTCGGAAAGGGACCCACAACGCGCAACACATACCAACTCACTCCAGCGGACAGCGGGTACAGTCTATCATGTCGAATGACGTGGCCGCCGCTGAGTTCCGCGTTGTCGTCCCCAGCCAGGCGGAACTCGAGGCCATCGAATCCGGCTGCCGAGTGGACGTTCTAAGACTGAGGCAAGCAGCGCTCGCGTCCCGCTCCTGAGGATCAATTGAGATCAGATTGCCACCGGGTCTTGATTTCCCGTTGCGCTCTGATAAATTTTCCATTGCGATCACCAGCGACGGCATGCAGTGCTGCCTGTGAACCGGCCGAATGACGACCCGCCAGACGTTTTTCCCTGAGTTGAAGAAATTCGTCACGGTCCGCGCACACGCCGTTTTTCGTCTCGGCATGTCTTGGATTACCGCCAGAGCACACGCTGGAGCGTCTGGATGCCGATCCCGCCACGGCGGGAGACGCCCGCGACGCGGAATCCTTTACCGGCATCCCGGCGCTCCAGCAGGAACGGCGTTCCTACGCTAAACATGTATTCTCACACACTACCCGGGCCGATCCGAACCGCTGCGGACAAAATGCGGCGCGGCAACCTGTTGCTGCTGGTTCTGGTGCTCGCCTTGATGAGTGTGGGGATTGCGTTTATTTACGGCACCGGCCATCAGTCGGGCGTTCTGGCAGGACACTGGAGCCGGCAGACTGCCTGGGCGGTGCTCGGGTTGCTGGCAATGGCGACGCTCGCCCTTTTCGACTATGAGGTGCTTGGCCGTCATGCCGTCTGGATCTACATCGGTTCGATCGTCCTGCTGATTGCGGTGCTCGCGTTCGGCAATGATCCGGTGAGCGGTTCGAAGATGCGGCTTCGCATCGTCCCAGAGATCAACGTCCAGCCCGCGGAGTTTGCCAAGCTCGGGCTTTTGATACCCCTGGCATGGGCCGCGTCGCGGCCGTTCATCCGCTTGGAGCGGCCGCGCTACATCATTCCGTTCCTTGCCCTGGCGGCGATTCCGGTCGTCTTGATTTCGCGGCAACCCGACCTGGGGAGCGCGTTGGTCTTGATCCCGATGACTGCGGCCGTGCTCTTTGCCTCGGGATTGCCCCTCCGCTGGCTACTGGTGCCGATGGCCGCGGGAATGATCCTGTTGCCGAGCTACTACGAGCTCAATGATTACTGTCTGAAGCTTGCGCCGGGCGATCCTCCCGTCGAGCTTTCGGCGTCACGTCCGCCTGGCAAGCAAAAGACACAGGAACGACCGGTCATATGCCGGCTTTGCCTGAAGAAGTACCAGTTCGACCGGCTCAAGACGTTCATCCATCCGTCCACGAACCCGACCGGCAGCGGCTGGAACGCCCTGCAGTCGCTGCTGGCGGTGGGAAGCGGCGGCCTCTACGGCAAGGGATATATGAAGGGCACACAGAACGTGCTGGGGTTTCTTCCCTGGACCGTGGCGCCGACGGATTTTATTTTTTCAGTGATTGCGGAGGAAACGGGGTTTGTCGGTAGTTCCCTGACAGTGGTTGCATTTAGCGCGTTGCTGATCTTATGTATTTTTATTGCGGCCAAGGCGCGGGATAATTTTGGACGTAATCTTGCGTGCGGAATTGCGGTGATGTTCGGGTGCCACATTTACATTAATATCGGTATGACAATGGGCATGGCGCCGATTATCGGCATCCCGCTGCCGTTTGTGAGTTACGGCGGGTCCTTCATGATCCTGAGTCTGAGTTGCGTCGGGATTCTGCAGAGTGTTTACATCCACCGGCGAAACTGATCGTTTCATTACCGGCGTGCGGCGGATCGCCGCCCATGTGTCGATTGGATATGGATACTTCGTGCGGATTGAAATTCTGATACCGTCGCGGGTTCGCCTTATGGTGCCGCGATCAGCGCCCGTTGCAGGGAGAAAGCCATGGAAAACCTGGAATCGTATATGACGGAGATGGTGTCCGATGAAGAGCGGCTGGAAAACCTCCTTGCCGTGAGTGCCGGGATACAGACCGGATTGAATTACATGTTTAAGCGTCTGTCCAGTTACCATGCGCTGCTGGAACTGGAATTGGATGAAAGCCCGGCGGGGCGCATTTACCTGCAGGAGGGAGACATCGCCTTGCGCGTCGCCTTTGGGCTCCTGAAGAAATTCCAGCAGATTTTGCAGTCCGGCAAGCGCGAGTTCGAGTCCATTGACCTGAAGGTGCTTATAAATGGCGTTGTCAGCCGTTTGAAGAGAATCGGTCAATGTGAGATCACCGTTGATTTCGGCAAGATGGAAAACCAGGAGACATTTGTCGACGGTCGGCTTTTTTTACTGCAACAGGTCTTCTTCGAGCTGCCCCACCTTTTCCACGGCAAGGAGCAGCCGGAACTGGCCGACAGGCTGTTCCTTCGAGGCCGGATCCAGAAGCTCGATGATGCCTTCTTCAAATCCTGCAAATCGGAGCTGGGCAGCGGCGAATACATATTGGTTACACTGAGTCGAGAGGATCGGGAATTCGACAATGCCGGGCTTGTCGGAATTTTCGAAAAGCAGGTGATCTCACCCAAACTGGAACTGGTCGACAGCCTGATTTTCTTCTATGGCACTGTCCTCATGCACGGCGGCGATATTTTGTGCCTGAAAAAGGAGGATGATCTCCGCTCCATCGCGCTGCTGTTTCCGCTCCTGCGGAATACGATCGACATGTTCGAAGAGAAGACCGTGCAGGAGGAGGCTCTCAAGGGTAGCGAAACGATTCTCCTCGTCGATGACGAGGGCATCATCTGGGACGTGGTCATCGACATGCTGCAGGGGCTGGGGTACACCGTCGTGCTGGCGGCAAACGGCCGCGAGTGCGTCGAGGTTTATGAAAAGAATCCGGGGCAGATCGATCTTGTTTTGCTGGATATGGTCATGCCGGAGATGAACGGGCACGACGCTTTCTTTGCGCTGAAGGACATCGACAAAGATGTAAAGGTCTTGCTTTCCAGTGGCTATGTCGAAGAGGATGATGCGCGCGACGTCCTCGATGCGGGTGCCTGCGGATTTCTCCGCAAGCCCTATCGGATGGTTGACTTGGCGCAAAAAATCCGTTCGGTAGTCGACTCATAATAAAAAATTGCCCGTGCGGGCATTTTTTTTTTTTTTGCTTTTGCAAGTGGCGTTTTTTGCATTACAATGACTTATTGTTTTCGCCGCTTTTAACCGCGGTCTGCCGCGAGTTGGGAAGCGTTTAAGTCAAGCAGGACGGGGCGTCCGGCGTTTCCGGCCCCAACCACGACATCACCGTTTAGTGAAAAAAAATCGCCTTTTTTCGCCGCATATTGTTCCCGCCAATGCCTCGCTTGCATGCCGATTCTGCGAACTTCACCCCGGGTCTGAGTTGGTCATGAAGTTTGCGGAGAAATTCACCGCCTCGGCCGTCTGAGGTTCGGTCGGGGAGCCTGTCGCGCCGGTGCCGGGTCTGCGCATAGCCGCCTTTCGCCACCGAGCCGGGTCGACGGGGACACACCTTCCGTTTTCCTTTCTCAGGACCGGTGCTGGCCCGTCGAACGCGAAGACACCCCGATGGAGTATAGGACTCGCGTAAAAATAATTTCATCCCGCATGCGGGACGAAATTATTTTTACGCGAGCCCTTACCAATGATCGCATGCCGAGACGGTTCGCGGTCGCGGACCATGTCCGCGAATTACAAGACTCAGAACACGAGTCCCGGCCATGTCTTCGGATTTTCCAAGAGCTTCGATCAACGGGCACAACATTCTCGTTCTGGGCCTCGGAGCCAGTGGCCTGGCCGCTTCCGAACTGGCCCTCCGGCATGGCGCCAAGGTCACTGTTCTGGACAGTGACAGCGGCGGCAACTTGGCGGAGCGGACCGCGCGATTGAAGAACCGGGGCGCCGACGTTCACCTGGATTGGAGCGAGATTGACTACCCCGGCGACCTGGACCTCGCGGTCATAAGTCCCGGCATTTCGCCGGCCGGCATCCTCGGCCGGTTGGCCCGCAGGCTCGCGTGTCCAATTGTCGACGAACTCGAGTTCGGTTTCTGGTTCTGCTCGTGTCCGATCCTGGCTGTGACCGGTACCAACGGCAAGACGACTACCGTCGAAATGACGGTTCATAGCCTTAAAGGTGCGGGAAAGAATGTCATTGGTGCCGGAAACATCGGGCTGCCGTTGAGCGAAGCAGTGCATAAGAGCAGCGGGCTCGACCTGATCGTTGCCGAGGTCAGCTCCTTTCAACTCGAGCATATTCGGTCCTTTCATCCGCTGGGGGCATGCATCCTCAACATTTCCGATGATCACGGTGATCGTTACCAGTCGCGTGATGAGTATCTGGCCGCAAAGCTGCTGCTGCTGCGCAACATGTCCAACCCGGCTTCGGTGGTCATGAGCGCAGCGTTGTTCGCGGATGATCGGGTGCGGCGATTGCCTCTTTTTCGGCGGCGCAAGCCGATCCTGTTGGCGACGGATGCCGCCGGCGAAGACATCGACTGGTTCGTCGATGCGGACGGCTTTCTGTGCAGCGGCGGCCGTTGTCCGATGCAGCTGTTGCATCGGAGCGATCTGAAACTCAAGGGGCGGCACAACATCGAAAACGTACTGGCCGCGCTGGCGATGTGCCGGATCGCCGGTGTTGCCCCGGCGGCAGCGGTGCCCGGCGTCCGCCGGTTCGCGCCAAGCGGGCACCGACTCGAACTGGTGTCGATTTTCAACAATGTCCGATTCGTAAACGATTCCAAAGCAACTAATCCCGACGCCCTGGTGCAGGCGCTCGAAACATGCGGGGAGGAGTCTTCCGCAGATCAGGGCAAGATTCTCTTGATCGCGGGCGGCCGGGATAAGAACATGAATTTCAAGACGGTGATCCCCAGCATTCGACGCTTTGTCAAGCAAGTCTATCTGATCGGTGAAGTAAAGGATACACTGGCGGAGCTTTGGGGTCGGTATGTGTCGTGCAAGAAATACGCATCCATTGGAGGTGTCATTGACGATGTGATGGAAGTGGCTGCGGCCGGCGATACAGTGTTGCTGTCGCCCGGATGTGCCAGTCACGACATGTTCTCGGATTACGCCGAACGCGGCAACGTATTTACCCACGAAATAAAAAGGAGAACGGGCGAATGAAAACTCTGAGCAGAAACAACGACGGTGGCAACGGGACGATCGACGCGGCACGGTTACTCCAACGGAGTCCATTTCTGCTGGCAATCGGGGCGTTGCTGTGCGCGGCCGGCTGTCAGTCGTATCGCGCGCAGCAGGAGTTGAACGCCCAGCGGATTCTACACCCGAGGGTTGTCGTCCCGGCGCCCTACGAGGAGCCGCCGTCGACGGTCGCAGACGACGGCCCGCGCTATTCCCATTACCAATCAACCGTGCCGATCGATCCGCAGACGCCGATCCCGGCGGTCGTCGAGCCGCCCATCCCGGCGTTGCCGACCCCGGTCGCGGACTGGCTTGTTGCGCGAATCCCGGAGTTCGAGCCGCCGGTGCTCCGGGAGCCGGCGTTGCCGGTGGATGAGCTGGTCATCAAGCGGCTCGAATCGCCGATGCCGCTCATCACCAAAATACACGAACCGCCGACGCCGAGGGTTGAGACGCCGACGTCCCTGCCGAAAGTGGATGTCAAGCCCATTGTCTATAAGGTGGAACGGGGGGAGTCGTTCTGGAAGATAGGTAAGAAGTTCGGGGTCAGCTACAAGTACCTGGCCGCGTACAACAATCTGGAACTCAATAAGCCGCTGGCCATCGGCGCGACGCTGAAAATTCCGCCGGGTGGCGCCACGCACGCTCCGCGCGTCGGCAAGCCGCCGCTGATCAAATCGGTGCTGGCAACCGGCTTTGATCGTGGGGACGCGAAAGAGCGCCGACCGCGCCAGGCGCACACGCGCATTAGAGTCGACAGGGAGAAAATCCCGGCCGCTGGCAAGTACATCGTACAGCCGAGCGACAGCTTGTGGAAGATCTCACGGAAGTTCGGCGTATCAATCGAGAATCTTCGTGAGTTCAATGACCTTGACGATGACGATGATATCCTGCGAATCGGGCAGATGCTGTTGCTGCGCGATTCCGGCGGTCTGGCCACCACACCAGCCGAGCGCCCCAAACCGCCCCGTTTGTCGAATACGTCTGGAGGGGACGAGGAACCGCCGGCCGAAACGACGGTAGAAATCGAGATTCCCGATAATCTTCAGGAGATCCCCCACTACGTGGACGAGGGTGACACGCTGCAATCGATCGCCGAAATGTACGGCTCGGAGGTCCTGTGGATCATCCATCAGAACGCCTCCATCTCGAGCGAGGACAGTCTGAAGCCGGGAATGCGGATCAACGTGCCGTTTCTGGACCTGGACTAGAAAAATTCCAGGGTCCGGGTCTTGGCGTCGGGCGGCAACTGCTGGAGGAGAAAGGTGGTGGCGAGATCGCGGACGATACGTGTCATATCCGAGTAACGCATGGCCGCGTCCTTTTCCAGACAGCGGCCGACGATATCGTTGAGTTTCTGCGGCACAATGGCGCACTTTTCTTTGAGCGGCACGATCGGATGTTTGGGATCCATCTTGTACTTCCGTGATTCGGCCGGGGTCCCACCCGGGTACGGCATTCGGCCGGAGTACATATTGTAGGCAAGGACGCCGAACGAGAAGACATCGGATTCGGCGCTGATCTGTCCCCGATCGAGGAGCTCCGGCGCCATATAATTAAAGGTGCCGTAACGCAGGCTCTTATTCGGCTTTGTCCTCTTGAGCGGCATGGCAAGGTCGAAATCGGTCAGGCGGGCGAGAGGCTTCTCGCGGTTGGTGACGTCGATGAGGAAATTTCCCGCCTTGATATCGAGGTGCAGATAGCCGGCGGCGTGGCAATGCCGAATACCCTCGGCCATCTGCACCAGCAGATTGAGGCCATGTTTCTTGATGAAATCGGGTTCCTGTACCAGCATGACCTGCAGGCTTGGGCCGTTGACGAAATCGATCAGCTCGTACGGCAGAAATTCTCGGATGCCCGTTCGGAACGACCACACGATGTTTTCATGGCGCCCGAGTTTCTTGCGTATCTTGGTGCCGTACTTGAACTTCGCGCGCATCTTCCAGTCGAACCGGTATTGTTCTTGCAGTTGGCGGTGGATCACGAAGCCGCCGGTGTTGACCGTACCCTTCCACAGCCGCGCGACACCGCCCATGCGGAAGTCCTGCAGGCCATAGACCCTGAGTGGGACGTTGCTGCCCATTGTTGCTTTCCGTGTTCGCGTTACGGTTGTGTTGTCGTCCAGGCGGTGGTCTCAGCCGTCAACCGCTATCTGCGGATCGGTTTCCAATGCGCGGCGCGCCATTTCTTCGGCGCGGTAGGAACTGCGCACCAGGGGCGCACTGGCGACGGCTTTGAATCCCATCCTTTCGGCAAGTTCGGACCAATAGTCGAATCTCCCCGGTTCGACGTACCGCTGCAACGGCCAATGCTCCCGTGTCGGCGGCAGATATTGGCCGATCGTCAGAATATCGACGCCGGCGTCGAGGATATCGGCCATTGTCGCCTCGACCTCTTCGTCCGTTTCGCCGAGGCCCACCATCATCCCTGATTTCACCGCTGTCTGCCGGCCCGCCATCTCCTTGGCCATCGCCAGCACGGACAGCGACCGTTCATAGCGCCCACCGCTGCGAACCGGACGCGACAGACGTTCGCACGTTTCCATGTTGTGATTGAAAACCAGCGGCCGGGCGCACATCACACGCTCAATGAGCTCGTGACGGCCTTTGAAATCCGGCGTCAAGACCTCCACCCCGACTCCTGGAATGCGACGTTTGAGGGCCGTAACGGTGGCCACGAAATGCTCGGATCCTTTATCCGGCAAATCATCCCGGTTGACGCTCGTGACCACGACAAACTTGAGGCCCAGCCGCGCTGCCGCCTCAGCGACACGCTCGGGCTCGTCACGCTCCACCGGCAGCGGTGAAAACGCCTTGATGGCACAAAACCCGCAGTTTCGTGTGCAGCGATCGCCGAGAATCATGAAAGTCGCCGTGCGGCGGTGCCAGCACTCGGCGAGATTGGGGCACTTCGCGCTCCGGCAAACGGTGTTCAGTTCCAGATCGTCAATCAAACCGGATACCTCGCCACGATTCTGCCCGGCGTGCACACGAACCCGTATCCAGGGCGGCAGCCGACCCACGTCCGGAGCCTCTCCCGATGCCGCCGGCGCTGGCCGATTCGCCTTGCCACCGTTGCCGGATATTGTCTTGCGATCAGATTTGTTCACGACTCACTCACTGGTCCAGCTTAGATTACGAATAATCCAAGCATAATTTCCGATGTGGGGATTGTCAAGTCTCTCGCCATTCTCGACGCCTCGAAAATCGCGAAATAGGACGCATTGCGCTGTGGCGGCGCGCCGCTGATGACCACG
The DNA here is from genome assembly GCA_963582235.1 of Lentisphaeria bacterium. Taxonomy (GTDB): domain Bacteria; phylum Verrucomicrobiota; class Lentisphaeria; order JABSQK01; family CAJWLW01; genus CAUZRT01. The sequence continues at coordinate 10,684 of CAUZRT010000014.1, read as the reverse complement.
CAACTCACGCCTCGGGGCGATATCCGACAACGGCGATGTTCGCGTGATTCAGTTCATCGATGACACGATCCATTTCGATAAAGAGCGTGACGCCGGCCTGTACCGCCAGAGCTTTGGCGCCCGCAGCACGCAGCGTTTCCACCGTGCGCAGCCCAATACAGGGTACATCGAACCGTATGTCGTGGCCGGGCTTCGCCGCTTTGACGACGACGATACCGCCGCGGCCCAGCTCCCCGCCGCGACAAATCGCCTTGTCCGTGCCTTCAAATGCCTCCACAGCAAGCACCGTCCCCCCCTTGACGACCACCGTCTGCCCGATGTCCAGGCGACTGATCTCCGCGGCGATGCGCTGACCGAAAGCGACATCCTGACACTCGGATTTTCCCGGTTTGACTTTGCCGATGAGACCTTCCGGGGCAAGGAACCGTTCCAGAAACGTTGTCGCCGGCAGGACGTTGATACCGTCCTTGCCGAATTCATCCGCGACGGACGTGAAGATGGATTCGGCGTTACGCTCCTTCAATGCCGCTAGGATCTTCAGGGTTCGGACATCCGGGCGCAGGCCGTCGAACAAGCGGCGCGGCGAGACCTGGCCGGCGAAGACAACATCGGTCACCTGCTGGCGCCGGAACGTTTTGATTGTCTTGTCGAGTTGCCCGACGTAAACCCAGTCGGTCCGATCGGCGAGCTCGTTGATTTCCGGTTCGGTTTCGCCATGCATGGCGACCACAGCCAGATGGCGGACGCCGCGCCGTTTCGCCTCGCGACAGAACATCAGCGGATAATGGCCCCGGCCTGCAACCAGGCCGAAATGTGTGATTGCGTTGGTACCGGCCTTCATGGGATCCGATCGCGATTGGCAGAAGATGCTGTGCACCAACTCGCCGGGTGATGGTCACAGAACACGTCATCACCGCGGTCCGGCAGTCCACCCGCGGCGGGCCGTCGGAGCACGAAGTTATGACGGTCAGTCTTGTAAGGTGCCGGAGGCGGCAGTATATTAACAGTTTTTCGGCGGTTGCCGGCAAATTCGAAAGGCCGAATTATGCGGCTCGCACCTTAATTTCATACGCACGGCAACTCGACACCGGTGAATTTTGTCGAGCGCGGCCTTGGACGTCGGGCAATTTCGGGCTTCGCACGCCGGTTTGGCGGCGCCTCGGGGCTTGACAGGAAGTCAACCAATTGTAGTAACTTATTATTGGTCCTTGGAGGATTCAAATTGCATGGGAAATCTTAAGAAGACACGGCGAAAGAAGATCGCCAAACACAAACGGCGCAAACGCATAAAGGCGATGCGTCACAAGAAGTGATAATGTGACGACGCCCGGTGGTGAGCCTGGATGGATCGACGACTCGCATAAGCCATGGTAGCCGCAATGGATCACCAGTTCAAAAAATACAGGCTGATCCATGGGATTTTCTTTGCCGGTGGCATCGTGCTGACATTTGTCTGCGAAGGGCGCGGCCAGACGTCCAAGTTGGAGGAGCACGTCAATGCGCTTTACCCCCCGGGGACCGAGCAGGCAAAGACAGAGGCATTGAGCCGGTATGCGTGGGGGTTTTACCTGAGCCTGAACGAAGATTCGGATGCCGAAATTGTCGCGGATCAATATCTGGCGGCAGTAGCCAACGATCCGAAATCGGAGTTTTTCGTCAAGGAACTCGTCGAACATTGGACGGTGCATAATCCGGCTGAACAACACGAGCGCGTCATCGAATATCTGGCCGATATCGCGTGTCGGGACGCCGCGGCAGTCGGGCTGAATACAGTCGTCGCCAACGCCTATATGTACGAGGAACGCTACGAGGATGCCCGCCAGCTGCTGATCACTGTATTCGACGAAGTCCGGTGGCGCCATCCCCACGTAATCAAGCAACTCGTCATCTGCCATCTGAAAATCGGGGATATCAACAAGGCCCATCGCCTTGTCCGGCGGGCGACAAAAAAAAAACGGCTGGGCGGCAATTTCACCATGGAGCAGACAGCCGCCGCCTTTTACGATGCGGTTTCGCAATCCTCCCGCCACCGCCTTTCCAGGTCGCGGCGTGAAGAGTTCAACAGGCTGGCTTACGGTCATGCCCTGGAGGCACTCGACGCTGTCGATCAGCCGAAGAGCTACGACGGCGTGATGACCCTGGCCAACATGTTCGTCCGCGTTGATTCCCACGATGAAGCCGCGCGTTTGCTCGAGGTCCTCCATTTGCACGCTCAGGCAACGGAAATGTCGGAGCGCACGCTCGCCGACTGTTATGAGCGACTGGACCGTCCGGTCGCGGCGTTAACGGTGCTGCAGCGACTGGCCGAATTATACGGATTCAATCACAACTATCATATTCGCACGGCCCGTTTGCTCCAGGGGGTCAATCGCCATGAGGACGCTGCCCACGCGTTCGAGAATGCGTACAAGCTCACCTTGAACCCCTATCTTGCCTACGAGACCGCGTCATCTTATCTGCTCGCCGGGCGCGCTGAACGGACGCTCATTTACGCCAGTCACGCACCGGATGATGTCCCGGCCACCCACCTGCTTCGTTGTCAGGCCTACCGGCAACTCGGCCGCAACGTCGAGGCCCTGGCCGCTCTCAAAGAGCTCGAGAAGATCGCAACTCAAGACGAGCGCATCGGTTTTCCCAACGTCGACTACCTGCTTCTGCTGGCTCAGATTTTCCACGACATCAACGACAAATCAGCGACCATCAAGGCGCTTGAGAGCGCCCTGAAATTACAGCCGGACAACCACCAGGCCAACAACTTCATTGGCTATTACCTTGCCCAGTTCAATGAGCAGCTTGACCGCGCCGAGACCATGATCAACCGTGCATTGGAATCGGTGCCCGACAGCCCGGCGTACATGGACAGCTTGGCCTGGGTCTACTATCGGCAGGGTAAATTGCAGCAGGCCGCCGCCGTCATCCTGGAAGCCGTAAGCCTGCAGGGCGGCCAAAAGGACGGTGTCATTTTGGAACACGCCGGGGACATCTTTTTTGCCTTGGACGAGTTCCGCAAGGCCACTTTCTATTGGGAGGAGGCGTTAAAATGCCAGGTTGACAGGCCGGACGAGGTTCAGCGAAAAATCGACGAACACCGGCCCGCGGTAAAGTAGCCAGTGCTCCCGAGAAACTTGGATTGTCCGTTTAGGCATCCGTTGCAACCATCGGTTGATTTCAAATCGTAATAATCCGTCGGCTGACGGAGACGGATTGCAGCGCGAGTCGGCGTGACGCACCGGAACAGGCAAAAATCCCATATCTCGTTACCCGTCTATTTCCATGGCTGCGCCAAGTCAACCGACGCCTGCAAAGCGCCGCAAGCATCCGCTTGCATGGCTGCTCTTCTGGCTCCTGATCGCGGCTGCCGCCGGCTTCGTCCTCGAGGTCCGCGGACCCTATCAGGGTTGGTTTCGCCGTCTTCTGCGGCCCGAATCGGCTCTGGCAACGGCAGACGCCGGCCGCCTGTCTGACGCCGGCCTAATGCCGGACGACATGCCAGCTGTCGACTCCCCGCTGCCGACGCCGACGGCGGCAGACGCCGCCCCGCGGACGGATCTGGAAATGCTCTACGACCGCCGCTATCAGGAGATTCTCGAGAAGTTGAAGCCAGCGGAAATCGGCAAGAAATATAAGCTGCGTCTCCGCAACCGGCAGACTATCGTCGGCAAGCTGATTGAGGTCAGTGCCGGTCAGATCCGCCTCGCAATCGAGTACGGCACCATCACCATGCCGCTGAACCAGGTGGACCGCGCTCTGTACCCCTTGTTCTTCCCCGAACGGGCGGCGAAGATCATGGCATTAAGAGCCGTGAGAGAGGAAATTAAAAAACGCCGCCGTGAACGGAAAGCGGCTCTGGCAACAGCGAGCGGCATGACCGGTCAGAGTCCGGTTCCTGACGTTGATTCGGAAGAGCCAACGGCGTCAAATCAACTCCGGGAACAAGGCCCCCTGCGTTACGATCCGGAGCCCGGGCCGACACCGGCGCACCTGCAGAGCAACCTCGAGGGGTTCGGCCAATGGCTCAAAGTTCAGCAGCGCCGGCTCGGGGTGAAGATCATCGACCGTGTCTACGCCCGCGAATCCGGGCGGCATATCGTTCTCTATATCAACGTCAACGACAATTACCTGTCCCAGGGTTACGACTGGCGTTTCCAAATGGCTGAGAGCATCTGGAAATTCTGGTCCTTCCGCTGCCAGGCCGAACAGAACCTATTCGATCTCAGAGACGTGCATGTTGTTTTGACAACCCCCGATCTGGAGATTATCGGCGGCTCGAACGAATGCGATGGCGCGGATATTTGGGTGGCGGCGTCAAGAAAATCGACACGTAGACGAAGCTGAGATCAAGAAAAACGTGGCCGGTACACTTGATTGCCGAATCGATTTAACGTAGATTTTAATTTTTTCGTTTTTCCGGGTGCGATAGGCCCTGTGGTGCGCTCCCGACGGCGACGCCGGTGTGACGAACCGGAAAGGCCCGAACCTTGATCAATAAACAAAGAGGCGGTGGTGTATCATGATTTCATGGATAAACCGATTCTGCGAAAAACATCGTTACGAGACGTACATCATCATTGGCCTGGCTATCATTTTCCCGTTTGTATTTTTTTATGGCGTTGACTGGGGAGCCAACACCTTCGCCGACTCCGTGCTGTCACGCTCCGCCGTCATCGGCGACATGTATGGGCGAAGCATCAGCCGCTCAGAGTTTTTCCAGCACATGAACGGCACGGCCGTTAAATACTTTCTGGACAGCGGAAATGCTATCGACACATCGCAGCCGCGGGCCGCACAGGCGTTGTCGGAGTTCGTCTTCAACCGCATGCGCGCTCTGCATCTGGCGGACCAACTCGGCATCAATCACGTGACCGACGAACAGGTGCGAAAGTACATCACCCGGCAACCGCAATTTCAGACAGAAAACAATTTTGACCGCAACAAATTCACAGGGTTTCAAGGAGGCTATCTGACCTTCAACGGAATCAAGCCGCGCATGTTCGATCAAATCGTGCGCGAGAACATCATCATCGAACGAATCGAACAGCGGGTAACCGGAGCCCTGACCATACCGGAGCCCGGGGCCAAGGCCGTTTACTTTCGCGACTTCAGCAAGACCGAGGCTCAGGTCGCCCGCTTTACCGGCGAACAGTACCGGGACGATGTCGAAGTTACCGAAGCGGAAATCGAGGAGTATTTCAATGACAACGTCGCGGACAAGTATATGATCCCGGAGAAGAAGAAGCTGCGTGTGGCATCTTTTTCAGCGACCGATTTCGAGGGTGGCTTTGAGGGCATTACCGACGAGGACATCAGAAATGCATACGAGGAACGGAAGAGCCGTCTATACGCACGTAAACAGGTGCATGTCCGACACATTCTGATTCAGAGCACCAAGTCCGAGGCGGACATTGTCCGGCAGCAGAAACGGGAACGTCTCGAAGGCATTCTCAAGGTGGCGCGCGAAAGCAACAATTTCGCTGAGTTGGCCAAGCAATACAGCGAAGATGACCTGACCAAGGCCGATGGCGGCGACCTCGGGTTCAAATCAGAGAATCTGCTTGAAACGGCGTTCGCCGAGGCCGCCTTTGTGTTAAGGGTCGGCGAGATCAGCGATGTTGTCGAGACAAATCGCGGGTTTCAGATCATCGAAAAACTGGACGAGCGCGACGTGATTCCATTGGACGAAGTTCGCGATGGGCTCAAGCGCTATGTCCGCACGAACCGGGATTCGGACATCGCCAGGGAAATCTACGACCGGGACAAGGAAACGAAATATGCCAAGGAGGAGTTTCGCGCCAGTCACATTCTGATCAAGTCCGCAGCGTCCGACAGCAACGAGGAAAAACAGCAGAAGCGCACGCGTGCCGAGGCCATTCTCGTTGACGCGCGGAAGGCGGGCGCCGATTTCGCCGGGCTCGCCAGGGAGCACAGTGAGGGACCGACGGGTCCGCGAGGCGGTGACCTCGACTGGTTCGGCCGCGGCAGGATGGTTCCGCCATTCGAAAAGGCTGTCATCGATATGAAAGTGGACGACATCAGCGGCATCGTCGAGACTGTGCATGGTTTTCACATCATCAAGAAGACCGGCGCCCGCGATTATCTGCCGTTCGAGGAGGCGCAACGCGAGATCCAGCAGCAGCTACGGGTGGGACGTCGCGATACGGGCCGGATTGGAGCCCAGGAAGCAGTCTACGGCCTGGCCGAAATCATGTTCCAGCAGCTCGGTTCCGTCGCCGCCGACGATAAAAGTGAGAAGTTCTCGAGCATTTGTGCGACCTACGACCAACCGATGAAGATCCGTGACAGCGAGTTCTTCAGTGGCGACGACCGGCGCCTGAACGGCATTCTCGGCAACACCAGCCAACTCGTTAATAGTGGCATCGAATTGGACGATATGAATCCAGTGACCTCCGTAGTCGACGGTGGCAATTTCTTCTACATCGCATGCCTGCTCGACACCAAAGAGCCATTGGAGCCGGCGTTCAAGGAGCCCGCCCGTGGTGCCGACAGTGGTGCCGATGGCGAGGAGGTCGAAATGGTGCTCACAGAGCAGGCTCGGCAGGCGGAGCGGGACCTCAAGGACGAGAAGGCGCGCGAGATTGCCATCCTGGAAGGCTGTACCATATACGACGAAATCAGAGCCAAGATGGACGCGGAAATACCGTTTGAAGACGCCATCGGTGATGTTGAATTCGAGGCCACCGGCGCCTTTGTGTTGAGTGCCGGCGTGGGGCCGCCCGGTGATGACGGTGCAGACATCAGACGTATCGCGGAGGAATTGCCCGATGGGACACTGGCGGAACCGGTGAAAACGGACAAGGGCGCGACGATTGTTTACATCTCGAAGCAGTACTACCCGACGACCAAGGATTACGAGCGGGCATTGCGTGGCGTCTTCTACACGCGGGAGCGGCAACAGGCAGAATTAAAGAACTTTTATGATACGCTGGCGGACGCCTCCGGCACGGAGATCACGGAGGACTGGCAGTTCCTTCTCGAGGAGCCGGCGCCGGTCGGTGGTGGTGGTGGTGGTGCCGGCGGTTCGGGCAGCCGCAACACCGGCGGCTCAGGCGGGCGGTGAGCCGTCCGTTGGGTTTCGGCTTTCGATTGCCAATGGCCCGACGGCTCTCGCCGGACACGCCGGTGTGGGAGGAATCCGTCAGCCGATGGAGACGGACTTGGTCAGAATGTGACTGGCGCGAAACTCCTCCTTGGCATATTTCGCTTCCTTGTCCCGGTCGTAGATTTCCCTGGCGATGCCCGCGTTGACTCGCTCCTAAATCAGCGACCTCTCGAATTCGGCGACGGCACCGAAAAATTTGAATATCATCCTCCCGACCGGCGTCGACGTACGAATACCTTCCGAGTACGAAATGAAATCGATGCCAAGCGTCCGGAATTCTTCGAGCGAATGCAACAGGTGGGTCACGGACCGACCGAAGCGGTCAGAGCGCCAGACAAGCACCCCGTCGAATTGGCGCTGCCTGGCGTCCCTGAATAGGCTCCGTCAGGTGTTTGTGCACCTGGCGGAGCCTATTCAGGTTAGGATTCCTCTAATCGCTGCCGTTCCACCTCCATTTGTGTTTCGATTGCCTTTCGTAAGAAATCAGACACGCGTGCACCGATTTCTTTGGTCGGACCAGCGTTGCCCGGCATGAATCCTTCCGCATTATGTCGGCGGAGACACCCCGTCACAAGGGTCGGGAATCCAATTCTCTGAATGCACAAGCAAGGACTTCGACTTCTGCCGCGCGTCACTCGACTATGAGCGCAAAACTCCATTGGATTTACCGGGAATTGGCACTTTCGATCACAACCACAGGCGAGACGCCTGTGCTACGTTGGGCTCATCCAACGGAGCATTGCGCTCATTGGCCATCGACCAATGCCCATCTTGATTTCGTAAGAAAGTGATATCGGTGGCTGTAAGCCGGATTCTGTACCCCGCCACTCAATCGCTTGTGCGCTCACACACGAGCGATTGAGTGGCGGGGTGACGACCATTTATCTATGCGGTCAACCCGGAAGACATCCCGCTGGCGCGGGGCGGCGCGGGCAACGCCTTCTTCCCTATTTGTCCTTGCTCCGAGAGGGGTTTGCCCTGCGACCCGACTTGCGTCAAAGCCCGGTGGGCTCTTACCCCACCTTTTCACCCTTACCCCTCGACACAGCGCGGGGCGGTATGTTTTCTGTGGCACTTTCCTTCCCGCGGCATCTGGTCCGCGGTACCCCACCACTCAAGCGCTCGTGAGCGAGCGCACGAGCGATTGAGTGGTGGGGCTCCCTGCCCTGTGGAGTCCGGACTTTCCTCCCCGCACCTAACTTCACGCGACGGGCGACTCGAGGCGTTCGAGTGATCCATCGTCGTCAAGTTAGGTGCGGAGCGGCCGTCCACCACCGATATCAGCATTATTTAAGATATTCCCGATTTCACGTTATAAAACCCACGGTCGTTTTTCAGCCGGCAGTTTACATTCTCTCGAGGTACACACATAAGATACCATGCAACAATTCAGGTGGAGGGTGGACGGTGGATGGTCGCGACCGAGTTCCAGCGTCTAACACCAAATTCGCAAAGGCCATTTCCGTGCGCATGCGACGGACGGTGGACGGATCTTCTCCGTCCACCGTCTCGCCTGAATAGTTACCCGTCCCCGCCAATAAATACCCGCGGCAATCCGTTCCAGCTGATATATGACGGTAATCGGCAATCAAGGGATGATCTCCCGGGAAATGACGCAACTTTCCGTGTGCATGGCACGCGCCGACCGTGACCACTTCGAACCGGGGATCTGTCGCGACGACAGCGATGAATCGCTGCTATGACGCTTTGGTGACGGCAATGAGCAGGCATTCTTCACGTTGTTCCACCGCTACGAACACTCGTTGCTCGGCTACCTGATCCATTTTGTCAAGGAGCGCGAGCTGAGTCGTGACCTTTGTCAGCAGGAATTCATCCGGCTTGCGCAGCGGTCGCCCCGCATAGATCCTTGGCCGCAAGCTGAAGCCGTGGCTGTTCCAGGTGGCGCGATAATCTGGCGATTGACCATTTTCGCAGGCTACACATGGAGATGACGGATATCGATGAACTCGAGGACGCATTTGAACATCCGTTCCGCAACCCGGCCGAGGAGGCGGCACGGATCGATGAGGATGCCCGTATGCGTCGGGCGTTGGCAGCTTTTCCGGACGACCTGCGCGATGTGGTTTGCCAGCGGATTTATGCCGGGCTGACGTTTCGGGACATTGCCAGGATTTCCAGGATCCCGATCGGAACAGCGTTGTGGCGAATGCGCCGGTTCCTCGAAGTCATCGAATGGTAATCGAGCGTCGCTCGATTACATCGCCTCGTCCGACTCTCCAATAGAGAATTGCCTTTCCTGATCGCGAAAGCAGGGGACGCCGATCAGTGCTTCGAAATCCTCGAACGCTGTCATGCCGGCGCTGCAACCGGTTGTCGTTCCGTTTTCCTTCAAGTGCCGAAAGCAGGTCTCCATGGCGCGAGTCGCCGTGAACAGGCCGGACAGCGGAAAAACCACGATTTTAAATCCGAGATCTTCCAGTTCCCGAGCGGCGAGCAACGGCGTCCTGCCGCCCTCGATCATGTTGGCGAACAGATGCGTATCGGGAAAGGCCGAGCGAATCGCCCGTAAATCTTCCAGCGACTGCGGCGCCTCGACAAAGACCACGTCGACGCCGGCCGCCTCGTACGCCTGTCCCCGGCGTATGGCCTCATCGAGTCCGAGCGGCGCCCGGGCGTCGGTGCGCCCGATGATCACCATGCCGCTGTCGCCGCGAGCCTCGATGGCGGCGTGAATTTTCTCGACGTGTTCGGACATGGGGATCACCCGCTTGCCCGCGAAGTGGCCGCATTTCTTCGGCCATTCCTGATCCTCGAGGATGAACCCTGCAACATCGAGACGCACCAGTTCCGACACGACCTGGTAGACATTCAGCGGATTGCCGTAGCCGGTGTCGATGTCCGCAACCAGTGGCAGATTGACGGATCCGGCGATACGCCCGACGCTGTACAGCATTTCGGTGGCCGTGAGGAAGCCGAAATCCGGTCGTCCGAGAGTCGATCCGGAAAGGCCGAAGCCGCTTGTGAAGACCACCTCGAATCCGATCTGCTCGATCAACTTGGCCCCGACGCAATCGTACACACCGGGAAGGACGATAATACCGGGATTATCCAGCAACTGGCGTAAGGCGGCTGCTCTTGCCATTTTCAACGCTCCCTTTCTATGATTACATTGCATTTGTACGACAGTAGTTTAGTGAACGACATGGACGCCATGGATCGCGAGATTATATTAGAGGCGCTCGTCGCAATTTGCGAATCCGTCATGAGTCAAACAATGACTTAATTATGAAGGTAAGGAACAACAGCATAATCGGAACTCGGAATTCATTCGGACTTGTAGCCTTTGCGGGGCTGTTGGCTACCATGTCGACGACGGCCGGCGAATATATAATCGACGGTGATCATTCTCACGTCGGATTTCAGGTGCGGCACATGGGAGTCAGCAATGTGCGGGGCAAGTTTACCGAGTTTGAGGGCTCTTTTACGTTGAACGACAAGAGTAAGAATCTGGAAGCGATGAGCGGTACTGTCAAGGTGGCATCAATCGATACCGGGCATAAAGATAGAGACGGGCATCTCACCACCAAGAACAAAAAGACCGGCAAA
>CAUZRT010000013.1:0-22805 GCA_963582235.1 Lentisphaeria bacterium | reverse complement strand
TCTCACAAGATTCGATCGGGTTGCCGGCTCGAGCTTTTCATCGGACCGACGATTATCGAACTGCCCGGGGTGGCGATGGATGCCGCGGGACTTGAAACATCGCCATTGACGGATATTTATACATCTACCGTTTAGCCACTTATCGCCCGACTCAATTTTCCTGGGAGGAACCTACCATGCAAATCGGATGGATCGGCACTGGGGTCATGGGCTCATCGATGGCCGGCCACCTGCAGGCGGCCGGCCATGAGATGTTTGTCTTTAATCGTACGAAGGAAAAGGCCGACGCCCTCGTCGATGCCGGCGCGATCTGGTGCGAGTCCCCGCCCGACGTCGCACGCCAGTCCGAGATCGTCTTCACCATTGTCGGCTATCCCTATGATGTCGAGGAAACCTATCTCGGAGAAAACGGCGTGCTGACCGTCGACGGCCCGTGCCGCATCATCGTCGATATGACGACCAGCAAACCGAGCCTGGCGGTGGCCATCGCTGAGGCGGCCACGGCAAAGAACATCCGTAGCCTCGATGCCCCGGTGTCTGGCGGCGACATCGGCGCCCGTAATGCGAAGCTCGCCATCATGGTCGGCGGTGATGAATCCGTATACCGGGAGGTCCTGCCCCTCTTTGAGCTGATGGGTGAGAACATCGCGCTCATGGGCGGCCCGGGGGCCGGGCAGCATACCAAGATGTGCAACCAGGTGCTGGTTGCAGGGACCATCATCGGCGTCTGTGAATCTCTCCTCTATGCCGTCCGCGTCGGGCTTGATCAGCAGGCTGTCATCGACATCATCGGCAAGGGCGCCGCCAGCTCCTGGACGATCAACAATCTCGGCCCGCGGATCGTCAAAGGCGATTTTGATCCGGGTTTCTTCGTCGAGCATTTCATTAAGGATATGGGTATTGCATTGCACGAGGCCGCCGCCATCGATCTGTCGCTGCCCGGGTTGGCGTTGGTCCATCAATTATATACGGCTGTCAAAGCGCAGGGGCACGGACGGTTGGGCACGCAGGCGCTGATGCTTGCCCTCAAGTCGCTCAATGGGGAGAGCGTTTGAAGCGGGAGGATCGTTGGGCGGAGCGGCGGGTAGTAAGGTGGTGAAACGGCGCCGTGTGTTGTAGCGAGATGCCTGAATCTCCCCCGCCAAGCCGGGCGGCTCATGGCGATCCGGGACGCTGAACATTTACGCCGCTTGTGGCATCGTTATTACCCAGGTCGCAAAAATAAACGGCAATTCCTTGCGGTTGCGCTATTAAACTGATATTGTAGATTTTTAGTGGCCACGGAGGTCAGTTCCGGATAATCGTTAGCCTGACGCAGCATCTGACTGCTATATTCACGGTAACCACGCTTAGCAGGAACACGGAGCCCACCAAACTCTGTGTTTTTTTGTGCCATGACGACAACGACGCATTACCCCGCAGAGCAGGGGCTTTATTCACCGCGCTTTGAGCATGCTGCGTGCGGCGTTGGTTTCATCTGCAGCTTAAAAGGCGAAAGGTCACATGGCCTGATATATAATGCCCTGCAGATACTGATGAACCTGACCCATCGCGGCGCCTGCGGTTGTGACGAGAAAACCGGAGACGGGGCCGGCATCCTCGTTCAGGTCCCGCACCAGTTTCTGAAAACCCGGACCGACGAGCTCGGCATCCGCATCCCGGACCCGGGAGAATATGGTGTCGGCCTGGTTTTTCTTCCCCGGGACGAAGCGCAGCGGCGGCATTGCTGCGAGCTGTTCGAAGCGGTCATTGCCAAGGAAGGCCAGGAATTTATCGGCTGGCGCGATGTGCCAGTAAAGAGTGAGGGGATCGGCGACATTGCCCGGCAGGCGCAGCCCTTCACCCGGCAGATTTTCATCGGCGCCGGCAAAGGCATCGCCGACGAGAGTCACCTGGAGCGCAAGCTGTATGTCATTCGCAAGATCATGGAGAATGCCGTTCGCGCGTCGGATTTGCCAGACAAGGCGGCGTTTTATGTGCCCAGCCTCTCGTGCCGAACCTTGATTTACAAAGGCCTGCTGCTTGCTGATCAGATCGAAGATTATTATCCGGACCTCGCCGACCCGGCCATGGTCAGCGGCCTGGCCCTGGTACATCAGCGTTACAGCACCAACACCTTTCCGACATGGGACCTGGCACAGCCGTTCCGCTTCCTCTGCCACAACGGCGAGATCAACACACTACGCGGCAACGTCAACTGGATGCAGGCACGCCAGAGTCTGTTCGAGTCCCCCATGTTCGGGGACGACATGAAAAAGCTGTTCCCGATCCTGACGCCGAAAGCCAGTGACTCGGCCATTCTTGACAATGCCATCGAGCTCCTCTATCACACCGGCCGCTCCCTGCCGCACGCCGTCATGATGCTGATTCCGGAGGCCTGGCAGAATCATCAGACCATGAGCGACGAGAAAAAGGCGTTCTATGAATACCATTCCGCCCTCATGGAACCGTGGGACGGCCCGGCATCCATTCCCTTTACCGACGGCAAATGCATCGGTGCCGTCCTTGACCGGAACGGTCTGCGCCCATCCCGCTACACGGTCACCAAGGACGGCTGGGTGGTGATGGGCTCGGAAACCGGCGTCATGGACATCGACCCCGCCCAAGTCGAGTATAAGGGCCGGCTAGAGCCGGGACGCATGTTGCTGGTGGATATGGATGAAGGCCGGATCATCGACGACGTCGAGATCAAGGAGCAGATGAGCCAGCGCAATCCATATCGTCAATGGCTCAAGGACAGCATGGTGAACCTCGCCGATGTGCCCGAACCGGCGAACGTCATGGGCACTGATTTCGCCTCGCTCATTACGCGGCAGCAGCTATTCGGCTACACCCTAGAGGATCTTCGCATTCTCATGTCGCCGATGGCCAGCACCGCCAAAGAGGCTATCGGCTCGATGGGTACGGACAGCCCCGTCGCCGTCCTCTCGGACAAGCCGCAGCTCCTCTACAACTACTTCAAGCAGAAGTTCGCGCAGGTCACTAACCCGCCGCTCGATGCGATTCGCGAAGAACTCGTCACATCCATGATCACCAACGTCGGCGCGGAGCAGGATCTTTTCAAGGAAACTGCGGACCACTGCCGGCAGTTGAAGCTGGAACACGGGATTCTGACAAACGCGCAACTGAAAAAGATTCGTGAACTCGATTTGCCCGGGCTGAAATCATCCACGCTGTCCGCCGTTTACAAGGTCAGTGACGGCGGTGCCGGCCTGGAAGTCGCGATGGCGGCGCTGTGCCGCCAGGCTACGGCGGCGATTAACGGCGGCAACTCGCTGATCATTCTATCGGATCGTGCCGTCGACCGCGAGCATGCTCCGATCCCGGCGCTGCTGGCCACCGGCGGCGTTCACCACCATCTGGTGCGCAAAGGGCTGCGCACGCGCTGCGGTATCATTGTCGAGAGCGGCGAGCCGCGGGAGGTGCATCATTTCTGCCTGCTCTTCGGCTACGGCGCCGGCGCCGTGAATCCGTATCTCGCGTACGAGACTCTGGATGAAATGATCCTCAAGGAGATGCTGACCGATATCGATCTGAAGACCGCCGTCGAGCGCTTCATCAAGGCTGCGGAGACAGGCGTGATCAAGGTCATGTCGAAAATGGGGATTTCCACGCTGCACAGCTACCGCGGCGCCCAGATCTTCGAGTGCATCGGCCTCAACACCAGTGTCATCGACAAGTATTTCACCTGGACGTTTTCCCCGATCGAAGGTATCGGCATCGAAGAAATCGCGGGCGAATCCGGCATACGGCACCGGCGCGGGTATCCGCCGGTCGATGTCGCCGAAACCCTTGATCTGGACGTCGGCGGCCTCTACCAGTGGCGGCGCGGCGGCGAGCTTCATCTCTTCAACCCGATCTCGATTGCCAAACTCCAGCGGGCTGTCAATACCGGGTCGCAGAAGACCTACGATGAATATGCCGAACTCATCAACGACCAGAGCCGGCAGCTGGCGACGCTGCGCGGACTCTTCGAGTTCAAGTCCCTGGACGAACCGATCCCGCTGGAGGAAGTCGAGCCGTGGACCGAAATCGTCAAACGCTTCAAGACCGGCGCCATGTCCTACGGATCCATCAGCAAGGAGGCCCATGAAACGCTGGCGATGGCCATGAACCGCCTCGGTGGCAAGAGCAACAGCGGCGAAGGCGGCGAGGACTCGCGCCGGTACATACTGGACGAAAACGGTGACTCCCGCAGCAGCGCCATCAAGCAGGTGGCCTCCGGCCGCTTCGGCGTCACCAGCTGGTACCTGGTCAATGCCAAGGAGCTTCAAATCAAGATGGCCCAGGGCGCGAAGCCCGGAGAGGGCGGGCAGTTGCCGGGCGAAAAAGTCTATCCGTGGATCGCTGAGGTGCGGCTCTCGACGCCCTATGTCGGGCTGATTTCGCCGCCGCCCCATCACGACATCTATTCAATCGAGGATCTGGCGCAGCTGATCCATGACTTGAAGAATTCCAACCGGGACGCACGTATCAATGTGAAGCTGGTTGCCGACGTCGGCGTCGGCACGGTCGCTGCCGGTGTCTCCAAGGGAAAGGCGGACGTGGTTCTGATAAGTGGCTGGGACGGTGGCACCGGGGCGTCGCCGGAAACGTCGTTGAAGCATGCCGGGCTGCCGTGGGAACTGGGACTCGCCGAGACGCATCAGACCCTGGTACTCAATGATCTGCGCAGCCGCATCATCGTCGAATGCGACGGCCAGCTCAAGACCGGGCGGGATGTCGCCATCGCCTGCCTGCTGGGCGCCGAGGAGTTCGGGTTCTCGACCGCGCCGCTGGTTTCCATGGGCTGTATCATGATGCGGGTCTGCCACCTGAATACGTGCCCGGTCGGTGTTGCCACGCAGGATCCGGAGCTGCGGGCGAAATTTCGGGGCCAACCCGAACACGTCATCAATTTTTTCTACTTTGTCGCCGAAGAGGTGCGCAACATCATGGCCGGTCTCGGCTTTCGTAAGATCAATGAAATGGTCGGCCACGTCGAGAAGCTCGATACGAGCACAGCGTTTGATCATTGGAAAGCGCGCGGGCTGGACTTTTCGAAGATCCTTTACAAGCCGGAGGTGCCGGCCAATGTCGGCGTTTACTGTTCCCAGGAGCAGGACCACGGCTTGGAGAAGGCGCTGGATCACCGGCTTCTCGAACTCGCTGCCCCGGCCCTGGAGCGCCGTGAGCACGTGGAAATCGACCTGCCGATTCGGAATATCAATCGCACTGTCGGCACCATTCTGAGCAGTGAGATCTCGCGGCGTTATGGAGAGGCCGGGCTTGCCGGCGACACGATCGTCATCAACTGCACCGGCTCCGCCGGCCAGAGCTTCTGCGCCTTTGGCGCCGGCGGTTTGACAATGACCGTTGCCGGCGACGCCAACGATTACTTCTGCAAAGGCCTTTCCGGCGCCAAAGTCGCGATCTTTCCGCCGCCGGCATCCACATTCGAACCGCAGGAAAATATCCTCATCGGCAATGTGGCCTTATATGGTGCGACCGCGGGGGAAATGTATGCCCGCGGTATTGCCGGCGAGCGTTTCTGCGTCCGCAACAGCGGTGCCTGGGCTGTCGTCGAAGGTGTCGGCGACCACGCCTGTGAATACATGACGGGCGGACGTACCGTCGTCCTCGGCATGACGGGACGGAACTTCGCCGCCGGTATGAGCGGCGGCGTTGCCTATGTTCTGGACGAAGTCGGGGATTTTGAAAAGCATCGCTGCAATCTCCAGATGGTGGGGCTCGAAGATGTTGCCGAAGCCGACGATATCGATGAGTTGCGACGAATGATCGAGAATCATCATCGCTACACCGGCAGCACCGTCGCCCAGCGGGTGCTGGACAATTGGGACGAATTGCTCCCGAATTTTGTAAAGGTAATTCCGACCGACTATAAGAAGGCCTTGCAGCGTCTGGCCGAAGAGCAGGAGCACGAGGAACAGGTAGCGAGCTAGGATATGGGGTTCCGGGTTCGGTTTATAATCGGACGGATTGGACGGATCGGACCGAGATGGCGCGGCAAGTACCCTGAACCCCTGAATACTGAGGTTTCGCACAAACCTCTTCATCATTCTAATCCGATCAATCACCATGGGAAAAATCACCGGATTCAAAGAACACGAGCGGGAACTGCCGCCGAAACGGCCGATTGCCGAACGGGTCAGGGATTACAAGGAGTTCTATGCCCCGTTCACCCCGGAAAAGCTGGTCAGCCAGGCCGGTCGCTGTATGGACTGCGGCGTGCCGTTCTGTCACAGCGGCTGTCCGTTGGGTAACCTGATTCCGGATTGGAACGATCTGGTCTACCGGCAGCTGTGGAAAGAGGCAATCGAGCGCTTGCACGCGACCAACAACTTCCCAGAATTTACCGGCAGGCTGTGCCCGGCCCCCTGCGAAGAATCCTGTGTACTGGGCATTACCGATCCGCCGGTTACCATTGAGTTCATCGAAAAGGCGATTGTCGAACACGCGTTCGAGGAAGGCTGGATCGCCGCTAGGCCACCCGCCGAACGCACCGGCAAAGGCGTCGCTGTCGTCGGCTCGGGACCGGCCGGTTTGGCTTGCGCCGCACAGCTCAATCGGGCCGGGCACAATGTTACCTTATTCGAACGCGAGGACCGCATCGGCGGCTTGCTGCGCTACGGCATCCCTGACTTCAAGATGGAGAAATGGGTGATCGACCGCCGGATGGCGATCATGGAAGAGGAGGGGATCGCCTTCAAGCCGAACTGCGATGTGGGCTTCAATTATCCCGTCGAAGAGTTGGTGCAGTTTGATGCAGTTGCCCTCACCGGGGGCGCCACGAAACCCCGCGGCCTGCCGATTCCCGGGCATGATCTTGACGGTGTCCACTTGGCAATGGATTTCCTTCGGCAGCAGAACAAGCGTGTCGCCGGCGACGACATCGATGCCGGAGATATTCAACCAATTTTGGCGACGGGCAGGAACGCGATCGTCATCGGCGGCGGTGATACCGGCAGCGACTGTATCGGGACCTGCAACCGTCAAGGCGCCCAAAGCGTAACTAATTTCGAACTGTTTCCGCTACCGCCCGACGACCGGCCGGAGAATCAGCCGTGGCCGTACTGGCCCATGCGCCTGCGCACCAGTTCCTCTCACGAAGAAGGATGCGATCGACATTGGAGCACGCTGACAAAGGAGTTCGTCGGCGACAATGGCGTGTTGAAGGAACTAGTGACCGTCGACATCGTCTTTGAGCCCTCTCCGAACGGCGGGCCGCCGCAGGTGAAGGAATTGCCGGATTCCCGCAAGTCCTGGAAGGCCGAATTGGTGCTGCTGGCCATGGGCTTTGTCGGCCCGGAACCCGAGGGGGTCGTAGCTAAACTCGGCGTTGCGCTCGATGATCTCGGCAACGTCAAATGTGACGAGAATTACATGACCAGTGTACCCGGTATCTTCAGTGCCGGCGACATGCGACGGGGTCAGTCGCTCATCGTCTGGGCCATCTCCGAAGGCCGGGAGGCCGCGCGCGGCGTCGATCTGTATCTCATGGGTCGTTCCGATTTGCCGTCAAAGGGAGGCGGCGATTTGCCGCGGGTGTAACGTCATAGCAGCTCGGGAGGCTTGCGGCCTGTGCCGGGAGAATCGTACATTGTGTAGTAACTGTTCGGGTACTTGAAGCGCTGGCTACAACGCCCCCTGCGGACCGTTTTTTTATGCTGTTTCAGTACTTGAAAAATCTGATCAAGCGGCCGTTTTACCGAATCTACGAACATCACATGAGCGATCTCGCCCATCGGTGGCAGCGGCCTCGGCACATCGGCATCATCCTCGATGGCAATCGGCGCTTTGCCCGCAAAAGCGGACTCGGCAGCATCATGGATGGCCACGCTCGCGGCGCCGACAAACTCGACGACGTGCTCGACTGGTGTTATGAGTACGAGATTCCGGTCGTCACCATCTGGATCTTTTCCCTCGACAACTTTCAACGGGATCAGGAGGAGGTCAACGAGCTGATGAAACTCATCGAGACAAAGACCCGGGACATAGTTAAAGACGACCGCATCAAGCGCAATAAGATCAGGCTCAAGTACATCGGCCAGATCGAGAGAGTGCCGGAAAGCCTGCAGCAGGCCATCCAGGACGCCGAGGCAGCGACGCGCGACCATGACCGTTTCATTCTCAACGTCGCCATTGCCTACGGTGGCCGTGAAGAAATCACAAACGCCTGCAGGGATTATCTGCGCCACGGGCTGGATGAAGAGAAAAGTATCGATGAGATTCTCGACAACCTGACCCCCGATTCCATCCACCCGCACATGTACACATCGGGGCTCCCCGATCCCGATCTGATTATTCGCACCAGCGGCGAGGTTCGCCTCGGCGGCTTCCTTCTCTGGCAGAGCGCTTACGCTGAATTCTACTTCTGCGACACCTACTGGCCGGCCTTCCGCAAGATCGATTTCCTGCGGGCTATCCGCGCATTTCACCAGCGTCAACGACGATACGGGCGATGACATCGGCATCCGGCGCGACGCTCAAAGTTCCAATATTTTTTTTCTTTCCTTTCAATATATGAATATGATGGTAGAATTATTTTGAGGAGTTTTGTCATCATATTCATAATGGCGCTCTATTTGCCGCCGGCCGCGAACTGTTTTTCCTACTCATAGACACGCCGCTAACCGGACAACCAACCGACGCAACCATCTCCTCCCCAATCACTTCAGCAAACGCCCAGCCCGCCCGACTCGGAACCTATCCTCCCACCAAACCTGAGACACCTGCCCAATGATCCGAAAATTCAAAAACCTCTTTTCCAATGACATCGGTATCGACCTCGGGACCGCTAACAGCCTGGTTTACGTCCGCGATCAGGGGATCGTGCTCAGCGAACCGTCGGTCGTCGCCATCCGTGCCGAAACCAATAAGGTGCTAGCCGTGGGCACGGCCGCCAAGCGCATGCTCGGCCGCACACCGGGTAACGTCCGCGCCATCCGGCCGATGAAGGAAGGTGTCATCGCCGACTTCGAGATCACCGAGGAAATGCTCCGCTATTTTATTCAAAAGGTCCATCGGCGCGTCAAAATTATGCAGCCCCGGGTACTCGTCGCCGTGCCGTCGGGAATCACCGAGGTCGAAACGCGAGCAGTTCAGGACAGTGCCGAACGTGCCGGCGCCCGGGAGGTGTACTTGATCGAAGAACCGATGGCCGCGGCAATCGGTGTCGGGATTCCGGTGGAGGAACCCTCCGGCAACATGGTTGTCGACATCGGCGGCGGCACCACGGAGGTCGCCCTCATTTCGCTCTCCGGCATCGTCGAATCACGCAGCGTAAGAACCGGCGGCGACAGTATGGACAGTGCAATAACCCGATATATAAAGAGATCCTATAGCTTGATGATCGGCGAACGTACCGCGGAGAACATCAAGATCGAAATCGGCAGCGCCTACCCGATGAAAGAGGAAACGAACATGGACGCCAAGGGCCGTGATCTCAATTCCGGTCTGCCAAAAACAATAACGATCACCTCCGCCGAAGTTCGCGAGGCGCTGTTGGAGCCGATCTCCACCATCGTTGAAACGGTCCGGATTACTCTGGAACGATGTCCGCCGGAACTGGCCGCCGATCTCATTGATCACGGCATTGTTATTGCCGGCGGTGGCGCCTTGCTGCGCGGCATTGACCGCGTAATCACGGAGGAGACCGGACTGCCGGTCATTATCGCCGAAGATCCGATGCAGGCTGTCGCCAAGGGCACCGGAACGGCTCTGCAGGAAATGGACACGCTTTCCCAGACCGTCTCCTCCTTCTCCCGCACCCGCAGCTCTCGTCGCTGATCGACATGCAGTGGAGACGAAGGATTGTGCGTCTTTCTGCGGACGAGGTCCAAATGTCCTGTTCCACTGCAGGACTCACCGGCTTGCGTGGCGAAGCGGTTCTTACGAACGGTCAGTCCCGCGGTGGCGGGGCTGATTTCGTGAGGGACGTTGTCCCGTCCCAACGGGACTCACGTCCGCCGAGGCGGAAAACTTTGCAGCCGGACAGCGTCAATGTGGGAGGCATCCGTCGGCTGACGGATGCCTCCCACATTCGGTACAATCAAACCGTCATCTTTGAAGTCTCAAGTTTCTTGGGAGTATCGGGTCCCGCTGAAGGTGGGGTCAAGACATACGAAAACACGCTGTCTGGCGGACGGGGATGTAGCCGCCCCTGTCACGTGAGTCACATTCCACATGCTCTCGCATGCGGGATGGTCACGTGATCCCACGGGGGCGTTCGGTAGCCAACAGGGCAACCGGTCGGCACGGCTAGGGATCCGTCAACTGACGGATGGCTACATCCGTTTGTCGGTAGCGAAGACGCAACCCGACCTGTTTCAGGAGAGCTTCCCCCGGCTCATCCGCAGGTTCTCGAACACCGAAAACCCAAGGTTGTAAGGAGCCCGTCCGATGGTGACGGATACGAAACTGACCCCCATGATGCAGCAGTACCGCAATGCTAAAGCGGAACTGGATAAAGACGTGCTGCTGCTGTTTCGGATGGGGGATTTCTACGAGATGTTCTTCGAGGATGCCGTTGAGGGCAGCCGCCTTCTCGATATCGCCTTGACAAAGCGCGCCGGTGTGCCTATGGCCGGCATCCCCTACCATGCACTGCAGAACTACCTGCCCCGGATCTTGAAAGCCGGCGTCAAGGTTGCGGTCGCCGAGCAGGTAGAAGACCCAAAACTCGCCAAGGGACTGGTCAAACGCGAGATTACCCAGATCATCACGCCGGGGACCGTTGTCGACAGCAGTGTTCTGGTATCGGGCAAGAGCAATTTTCTCGTCGGTATCTGCCAAGGTAAAAAGGAGGCCATTGGCCTCGCCAGCCTCGACATCAGCACCGGCGATTTTCGCGTCACGCAGATCGGCCGCGGCGAACAGCTCGAGACCGAAATCCATCGCCTCCATCCGGCCGAGTGCCTGCTCCCGGATAGCCTCTACAGGCAATGGGAAGTGGACGGGTTTCCGGACGTGCCCGGCCGCGTTGCCTGGACGCCGATGGACGACTGGACCTACGATACGTCCGTCGCCGTCGAACTCCTGCAGCAACACTTTCAAGTTGCCGCGCTGGACGGCTTCGGCTGTCGGGAATATCCGCTCGGCGTCCAGGCCGCCGGCGCCGTTCTCTACTACGCGCAGAACAATCTGCGGCGAAACGCGGACCACGTCACCGGACTGTCGCCTTATGCATTCGGCGCCTACCTGATGATCGACCGCATCTCGCAGCGAAACCTCGAACTCGTCGAGCCGCTTTTCACCGGTACCACCGACTCGACCCTGCTGTCCGTCCTCGATGAGACCATTACCCCGATGGGCAGCCGCCTGATGCGTGAGTGGATCCTGCGGCCGCTGGTGGACCCGGGCCCCATAAACGCCCGGCTCGACGCCATCTCCGCTTTCGTCCGCGACCAGTTGCTGCTTGCCGAAATGCGCGAAACCCTCGCTGCTGTCAAAGATCTCGAGCGCACGATCTCCCGGCTTAACGTCGGCGCCGCCAACGGGCGCGACCTCCTCATCCTGCAGCGGGGACTGAAGGCCGTACCCGGTCTTAAAGCCATCATCTCCATGGGCAATGACTCGGAACTGCTGGCCGATGTGTGTGCGCAGATGACCGAACTTCCTGAACTCACGGACCGCATTGAACAGGCGATCGTCGATGATCCCCGGGTCACGGTCAAGGAGGGCGGCATCATCAAATCCGGCTTTCATCCGCATCTGGATGATTTGCGAAAAGGCGCGACCGAGGGCAAGCAATGGCTCGCAGATCTGCAGGCACGGGACCAGAAGCGGACTGGAATCAAGAGCCTCAAAGTTCGGTACAACAAAGTGTTCGGCTACTACATCGAGGTCAGCAAGACCAATCTCGATCTGGTGCCGGACGACTACGTCCGCAAGCAGACCCTCGTCAATGCCGAGCGCTTTACGACCGCCGAACTGAAGGAAATCGAAGACAAAGTCCTCGGTGCCGAAGACAAGGCTAAGGCACTCGAGTACGAGATCTTTCAGGATGTCCGTGCCACCGTCGTGAAGGAGACCGCAAAGGTGCAGACGACTGCCCGGGCGATCGCGGCAACCGATGTGATCGGCGCCCTTGCCGATATTGCCCTGAAAAACAACTACCGCCGCCCCGGGATCAGCGAAGATCTGACGATCGAAATCCGCGACGGCCGGCATCCGGTCATCGACCACATCATGCGCGAAGAGCGGTTCGTACCGAACGACGTATTCCTCGACGGCGACAGCAACCAGATGATCATCCTCACCGGCCCCAATATGGCCGGCAAATCCACCTATATCCGGCAGGTGGCTTTGCTTGTTCTCTTAGCGCAAATGGGCAGTTACATTCCTGCGGAGTCCGCAACCATCGGTCTGGCTGACCGTATCTTCACGCGGATCGGCGCCGCCGACGACCTCGCCCGCGGCCAGAGCACTTTTATGGTTGAAATGCTGGAAACCGCCAACATCCTCAATAACGCGACACCGCAGAGCCTGATTATCCTCGACGAAATCGGGCGCGGCACGAGCACCTTCGATGGGTTAAGCATCGCCTGGGCGGTGGCGGAACACATCCACAACACGCCGACGCTCCGGGCACGAACGCTGTTTGCCACCCACTATCACGAGCTGACCGAACTGTCGTTGACCATGCGCGGCATTCAGAACTGTAATGTCGCCGTCCGCGAGAGCGGCGACGATGTCATCTTCCTGCGCAAGATAGTACCCGGCGCGGCCGACAAGAGTTACGGTATCCATGTCTCCCGGCTGGCTGGTTTGCCGAAGCCGGTGGTGGCCCGCGCCCGCGAGATCCTCGACAATCTCGAAGGCAACGCCCTCGATGAGAAAAACCAGCCCAGACTGGCCAGACGTAAATCGAACAAGACCGCGGCCACCGAAGATCACCCCACCTTGTTCGACCTGTAAAAAATCTGTTGCGGCGCACCGCAACAGATCTATCACAGCAGCCCCGCTTCGCGGTAATACTTTACGGCGCCGGGGTGGAAAGTGGCGGAGAGACCGTCGAGCATGCTTTCTTTCGTCACCTCGCCATAGGCGGGATGCAGGGCTTTGAAGGAGTCGAGATTCTCGAAGACCTCTTTGGTGACGGCGTAAACGACATCGTCCGCCACGCTCGCCGTTGTCATGAACGTGGCTTTGACTCCGAACGTCGGGATGTCCGCATCGCCGCTGGCGGCGGGATAATACTTTTTGGGAATGGCGGCATTGACGTAGTAGGGGGTTTCCCGCAGGAGTGATTCGATACCGGTGATCGGCACGAAATGAATCTTACGTTTGCCGGAAGTGGCTTCTTTGAAGGCGCCGCTGGGATGCCCCACGGTATAGAAGAAGGCGTCGATGCGATCGTCCTGCAGATAACCCGGTGCCTCGGCGGCTTTGAGCTGCTCCGCCGTCAGGTCCGTTTCGTAGTTGATGCCGGCCGCCTCGAGGGCGTCGATGGCGTTCTGTCGCGTGCCTGATCCCGGATTTCCGATGTTGACACGCTTGCCCTTCAGATCCGCGAGGCTGTTGATGCCGGCATCGTCGGCGGCGGCCAAGGTTACCAACTCGGTATAGATGGCGAACACGGCGCGCAGATTTTTTTGCGGTCCTTTCTCCGCCCATTCCGCCAATCCCCGTACCGCCTGGTACTGACGATCCGCCTGGACGATGCCGAAGTCCAGGTCGCCGCTCAGCAGGGCATTGACGTTGAAAACCGAGCCGCCGGTCGATTCGTGCGAACACTTCAAACCGTACTGATCCCGTTTGGCGTTGACCATTTTGGCGATATTGCCGCCCGTTGGATAATAGACGCCCGACATGCCGCCTGTGCCGATGGTGATAAAACTGACCTTTGGTTTACCGCAACCGCATAATGATGCTACGGCGAAAACCAGGCAAGAGCGAAGAGCATTCCTGATTGCCATTTCGACCTCCGTTGTTTTGAGGAAAAATGATTAATGAGCAGAACAATTACAGTATCAGAGCGCTTGCTCATTACAATGAATGTCCGCCATGTGTTCGGATGATTGCGGGCAAATCAGCTTACGTGGCATTCCGTTGCCGGGAGGTAGCCGGACGCCAGCGGGTCTTGCATCCACACAATTCGCTGAGTGCCCTGAGACATGATTCATTGCACGGAGGTAACTATTCAGGTCGAAGGTGGACAGTGGACGGTGTACGGTAGCGACTGAGTTCCAGCGCCTAATGCCAAGTTCGTAAAGGCTATTTTCGTGCGCATGCGACGAATGTTGGACGGATCTTCTCCTTCCACCGCTTGCCGCGCCGTAGTCCCGCATGCGGGACTACGGCGCGGCAAGCTTCCACGCTCCACCTGAGTAGTCACGGACGGCATCGAATAATGATGACCGACTGTGAACGGGCGAGGACGCATTATCCCCGCCCGCCGTCGCCTGACCGACCGGGCCGTTGATTTCCCTGGCTTTGGACCTATGTTGAATGCTCGCGTACGGTCTTTATAATTCCTCGCTTAGTCTGCATGAAACCGCATAAGCTCATCACCAACGGCCTGTTTATTTCATTCGAAGGTATGGAGTGCGCGGGCAAGTCGACGCAGTCGAAACTGATCTCCCGGTGCTTGCGTGACGACGGCTACCAGGTCCTGGAAACCCGCGAACCGGGCGGTACGCAGGTCGGTGAAGAGCTCCGGCACATTGTCAAACATGTATGTGGTGATGAGGCCGTCTGCGACGAGGCTGAACTCTTCATCTTCGCCGCCAGCCGAGCACAATTGGCGTGCAAGGTGATTCTGCCTTTTCTGCAGGCGGGCGGCATCGTCATTACCGATCGCTATGCTGACTCGACGACAGCATATCAGGGGTATGCGCGCGGCTTTGAACTCGAGCTGATCCGGCAGCTCAACGAGACCGCCACCTGCGGCCGTTGGCCGGATTTGACAATCCTCCTGGACCTGGATGTGAAACAGATGGAGGATCGCGGGCAGTTGCGCTTGGAAACGTTGTTGGTGCAGGACCGCATCGAGGAGGAATCGCGGCGATTCCACCAGAAGGTTCGCGACGGCTACCTCGAAATCGCCCGCATGTGGCCGGCGCGTTTCCTTGTCATTGATGCGACCGAAGATCGAGAATCGATTCACCGCCGGATTCTGGAACACGTCAACAATGCCATTGCAGGACGCAATCGATAGGTATCCACCCCTGGTTCAGCGCCTCAAGGAGACCCGTCGGCGCCGGCGCATGGCGCATGCCTATCTGTTCAGCGGCGACCAGCTTTCGACGCTCGAGCAGCTTGCTTTATATTGGGTGCAGGCCTGTGCCTGCCCGTCGCCGGCTGATGACGGCGATGCGTGCGGGATCTGTGCGCGGTGCCGTCAGATTGAACAGTCCGGGTATCTGCATCTGCATCGGCTGAAGCCAAAGTCGAAGGCGCGCCAAATTCTGATCGATGAGATCCGCGAGCTCGAGCATAATCTGCATCTCAAGTCGGCCGGGGAACCGAAGATCGGCTTTATCGTTGAAGCCGACCGCATGAATCCTCAGGCGCAGAACGCCTTTCTCAAGACGCTGGAAGAACCGACGCCCGACTCCTTTCTCGTACTTGTCACAGTGAATCCCGGCGAGCTGCTGCCCACGATTCGGTCACGATGCCAACACGTAGCGCTGCGTGAAAACCGGCAGGAATACAGCTTTACGGGGCAGAATGATTTTCTTCGCGGGGTTGCCCGCATGGCACCGAGCGAGGGCGCCATTGTGGCAGTGGATGTCGCGCAATGCATTATTCTGACCCTGCAGCACTCGCGCGAAGAAGTCGAGGCAACGGCCAAAGAGCGACAGAAAGAAACGGCAGTCCGGTATGCGGAAATGGAACCCGAGCTTCGCAAGCGACTGGAGGAGGAGTTTCAAGCAGCCGTCACTGCGGAGTATCTGGCGCGGCGAACCATGATCATCAGCGCGCTCCACACATGGTTCGCACAGGAGTTTATGCGGGCCACCGGTATCGGCAAAGACATGGTCCCGAACCCGGAGTTCTACGATGCCGTGCCGCCCGAATTTCGCGACCGCCCTATCGCCGCCCGGGCCGCGCACCGCAGCCTCGAGTTGACGGAGGAGTTGATTACCAGTCTACGTTTCAATGTCGATGAGCAGCTTGCCATTCAGGATTACTGCCTGAAGGTCTGTGAAAAGAGCTAGTGTCCTGAGTCTTCTTAGACTGTGTGTATTTGTCGTTGGCTTTTGTCGCTGCATCACGCCGAATGCGTGCCAGTCATTGCACCGCCGGGACCCACCTTCGCTGGGCTGTGGCGTGGCAAGCATGCCCGTCGGTAGCGGCTGGAATGCGGGCATACAAGTCTATATATCGCGGGGGCTCTCAGCCGAACCGCTCGATCTCGTCCTTCAATCCCTGGGCGGCCATTTGCGGATTGGCTTTGCCGCGGCTCAACTTCATGACCTGGCCAACGAGGAAATTCAGGGCCTGTTCCTTACCGCTGCGGAATTCCTGGACCGGACCGGGATTGGCAGCCACCGCTTCCTGAACGAACCGCGTTATTTCACTCGAGTCGGTAACCTGCTCGAGCCCCTTCTCCTTGACAATGGCTGCCGGATCCGCGCCGGTCTTGAACATCTCGACAAATACGGTCTTGGCGATCTTGCCGTTAATGACGTTCTTGTCGATCAAGCCGATGAGTGCCGCCAGATTCTCCGGGCTGACGGGACAGTCCGCGATGGCCGTGTCCGACTGTGACAATTCGCGCAGCAGTTCCACCATGATCCAGTTGGAGATCGTCTTTGCGGGGCCGCCGGCCGCCACACAGCGTTCGAAATAATCGGCGCAATCCTTTTCCAGCGTCAGGACGTTGGCGTCATACGCCGGGATTCCGTACTCCTCTTCACAGCGCTGCCGTCGTGCGGCGGGCGTCTCCGGCACCGCCGAACGAATCTCCGCGAGCATTTCATCGGACACCTGGATCGGCATCAGGTCGGGCTCGGGGAAGTAGCGGTAGTCATGAGCGCTCTCCTTTCTGCGCAACAGATAGGTCTCGCCGGCATCGTCATTCCAGCCGCGCGTGGACTGCTCGAGGGTGCCGCCGCTGTCGAGTATCCCGGCCTGCCGCTCGATTTCATATTCGAGCGATCGGTGCACGGCTTTGAGGCTGTTGAGGTTCTTGATTTCAATCTTGGCACCGAATTCATCGCTGCCGGCCGGTTTGAGAGAGATGTTGACATCGCATCGCATCTGCCCTTTTTCCATGTCGCAGTTGCTGATCCGGGCATACTCCATTGCTTGCTTCAATGCCGTCAGGTAAGCATAAGCCTCATCGGCCGACGCCATGTCCGGTTCGCTGACAATCTCCATCAGCGGTACGCCGGCGCGGTTGTAGTCGACACCGCTGAAGAATTGAAGGTGTGTCAACTTACCGACGTCCTCCTCGAGATGAATGCGGGTCATGCTGATTGCTTTCGACGGCAGCTCATCGCCGGAGAACCCCTTGCCGCCAATGTCCACGGAGCCCTTCAGGCAAAGGGGCAGTTCGTATTGGGAGATTTGGAAATTCTTCGGCATATCGGGATAGAAATAGCTCTTTCGATCGAATTTGCTCAGGCGCGTAATTTCACAATTGCACACGAGGCCGGCAAGGATCGTTCTGCGGATGGCCGCCTCGTTTGGGACCGGCAGCACGCCTGGATATCCCATGCAAACAGGGCAGACCAAGGTGTTTGGTTCTTCCCCGTAGCGGTTTGGACAGCCGCAGAACAGCTTCGTCGCCGTGGCGACCTGGACATGGACCTCGAGTCCGATGACAACATCGTAGTTCATGGTAAAACCGGGTTCAATTACCCACTCCCTCGAGCCAGTGGGCGGCCCGCAGAATCTTCGTCTCCTGCAGGGCATCGCCGATGAGCTGAACCCCGATCGGCAGGCCGTTCGCATGGGTTCCGAACGGCACGGAGATCGAACAGTTGCCCGCGAGGTTAACCGGCACGGTATAAATATCCATCAGGTACATCTGCAACGGATCGCTTATTTCCCCGCACCGGAACGCCGGAATCGGTGACACCGGACTGATGATGACATCGCATTTCTGAAACGCATCGGTATAATCTTTTCGCACTAGAGTCCGGACCTTCTGCGCCCGCAGATAATAGGCATCGTAATAGCCGCTGCTGAGCACGTAAGTGCCGAGGATAATGCGCCGCTTCGTCTCCTTGTTAAAGCCGGCTTCGCGCGTCTTGTAATATGTCTCGAGGACGTCGTCGGTGGATGCGCGTGCGCCGTAGCGAATGCCGTCGTAGCGCGCCAGGTTGGAACTCGCTTCCGCGGTCGCGATGATGTAATAGACGGCGACCACGTACTTCATCGTCGGCAAGGTCAGATCGACAATTTCACAGCCGGCGTCGCGGTACGCCGAAATCGCCGTCTCGACGGCCGTGCGCACATGCGGCGCCAGGCCCTCGACGTTGAAGTACTCGGCCGGTACGCCGATCCGGAGCGAACCGATGTCGTAATTGTCCAGGGCTTGGTTAAAGTTGCCGTTCTGAGTGGGAATGGATGTTGAATCTCGGTCATCGTAACCGCTCACGACATCGAGAAGGACAGCGGCATCACGCACGTCGGCGGTCAGCGGCCCAATCTGGTCCAGGGACGAGGCGTAGGCCACCAGCCCGTAGCGGGAGATCAGACCGTAGGTAGGCTTCATTCCGACAATGCCGCAGAAGCTCGCCGGCTGCCGGATCGAGCCGCCGGTATCGGTTCCCAATGCCGCCAGCGCCTGTCCGGAGGCGACCACCGCTGCCGAGCCGCCGCTGGAGCCGCCGGGAACACAATCCGTATTCCACGGATTGCGTGCCGGTCCGTAGCCGCTGTTTTCCGTGGACGAGCCCATGGCGAACTCATCCATATTCGTGCGGCCGAAGCAAAGCATGCCCGCTGCTTTCAGGCGCGCGACGGCTGTGGCGTCGTAAGCGGCTGTATAACCTTCCAGAATACGCGAGGCACAGCCGCAGGACTCGCCGGTGACGGCGAGGTTGTCTTTGAGTGCCACGGGAATGCCGTCATAGGGGCCGTGCTCCTGGCCAGCCGTGCGCCGTGCATCGGATCTTTCGGCCTGTCGCAGGATCGCTTCGGCGTCGAGCTGCCGAAATCCATTGATGGCGGCATCGACCGCGCGCGACCGCTCAATCAGCTGTTCACACAATGCTACCGACGTGGTCTGCCCGTCGGCCAAAGCCGCCGCTGCCTCGTGAATTGTCCCGGGTTTCGGCCGCTGCACTAGTTTTTTGTCTTCAGTCATCGGGTCATGTCAATTCAATGATAATAGCACTCACGCGACGCCGTCAGCCTCTTCCCCGATGACCAGAGGAACCTTGATCAGATCGCCGTTTACGGACTCGGGAGCATTGTCGATGACGGCGGATTTGTCCAGTGTTTCCCGCGTACTGTCGTTGCGGAAGACATTGTTTCTGGTGACCACATGTGCTGTCGGCTCGACACCTTCCACATCCACTTCGGACAGGAGTTTGACGTATCCAAGCACGGAGTCGAGTTCCTGCTGAAATTCGGCGATTTCCGCATCGGTCAGTTGCAGTCGAGCCAGGTCGGCGATATAGGCGACGTCGAAGTCGGTGTTTGTTGTCGGTTCCATTGGTGTTCTCAGAGAGTGATCGAAGTGCGTATTGCGTATCGTGTATTGCGTATCCTGCAATGGCGCGCGACGGAACTGCGTCGCCGGGATGCCCCGGGAAAAATCAAAAGCTATCGTTGCCGCCCACGGTTTTCAAATAACCAATCCCGATCAACCATAGGCCATCAACGCACGGCGACGGCGTGCCGATGGCTTTCAGTCTTCCGGCCATTCGCCAGCCGGCGCCATCTTCACCAATTTCGGGTCAAAGCGCGCGACGGGATGCACGAGATCCTGCTGCGCCTCCATGACCTCGTCGATATTCTTGTAAACCATCGGGACTTCATCGAGGCCGGCCGACAGTAGCGTAACGCCCCGTTCGGCCAGGAGCATTCTGGCTTCCTTCCAATCGAGCGTTGATTTCGCCTGCTTGCGGCTCATCACCCGGCCGGCACCGTGCGCCGCGGAATCCAGTGACTCGGGATTCCCGAGGCCGCGAACCACATAAGCTGGGTTCGCCATGGTCCCCGGAATAATTCCCAACACGCCGTCCGCCGCGGGCGTTGCGCCCTTGCGGTGGACAATCACCTGGCGACCGTCGTGGTCTTCTTTCCAGGCGAAATTGTGATGGTTTTCCAGATCAAGCAGGACCCGGGCACCGAGATGGCGGGCGATGTGACGATGAATGCAGGCATGGTTTGCCGCCGCATAATGCCCCATGAGCTCCATGGCTGCCCAGTACTCCGCACCCGCCTCGGTGCCGAGGTCGAGCCATGCCAATTGCGACAACTCCTTGGGTAATTCACGATGCTGCCGGCGGGCAAGCTTGCTGTAATGGGAGCAGACGGCGGCTCCCGTGCCGCGGCTGCCGCTATGGCTCAGAAGCGCCAGGTAGCTGCCGGGCGGGAGGTCCAGGTCCTCCCGGTCGATGCTCAGCATGCCGAACTCAACGAAGTGATTACCACTCCCGCTCGTTCCCAACTGCGCCCAGGCTTTGTCCTTGCACGCGCGCGTCACGGACGAGATTGACCAGTCCAAATCCATGACGTCGTGCCGGCGCTGCTGCTTGAATGCCGCACCGACGCCGAATCGTGTTTCGACATTAATGGCATCCGTCAATTGATCGCGGCGCCGCTTCAGATGGTCAACGGGGAGATCCAGCACGGTCATTTTCATTCGGCAGGCGATGTCGACGCCGACGGCGTACGGGATGACGGCGGCTTCCGCAGCCAGGACGCCGCCGATCGGCAGGCCATAGCCGACATGGGCATCGGGCATGAGGGCACCGCGTATGGCGACCGGCAGGCGGCAGGCATTCTCCATCTGTCGCACGGACATCGCGTCCAGATCACGGCCCCACTGCCGGTACGCGGCGGGTCGCGTCCGGTGTTCGTACGTTGCCTGTGCCGCCGCCGTATCGACCAGGACCCGCGCCAACGGTTCAAAAATTGGATCATTGAGATAGTCGCGGGGCCGGGACGCGACGTTTTTCAACGCCTCGCGCATGGCGCGTTTTTCCGATTTCCCGGCGGGTGCGTGTCTCAGTAACTCAATGGCAAGGCGGATCGGCTCGCCGCTGGGAATCCCTATATTGATCAATTCACGTTTCTTCATCGTTCTCACGTTTCAGTAGACCGGTGTGGTACTGTTCTTGCAGGTATTTGGATGCAGATTGCATCACAACGATTCGTTCCCATACCGCGCGCACTTCACAAAAAAGGTCAATCACAATATCTGTGCAGACCCTGCTCACAACCCTACGCGCTCTCCTGTCGGATACGGGACCCGCCGGCGGCGGGACGGAAACACAGCTTTCGAAAAAGGACGGACCCGAGACCAGGCAGTCGGACCAAGCGACGGAAGCCGACTCCCGTTCGCCGACTGCGGAGGAAGCATTGAAGACGGAGGATATCCGCGACGATCTCTGGTTCAAGGTTTACCAGGCACGGCAGCAGGCGAAGATGACGGCGGATCAAGTGGATGCCGAGGAAATATGTGCCGAGATCGAACGGCGTATCGCGGCCGATGAGTTCAAGCTTATCGAGATTCCAAAAAACGTTACCAAGGCGATGAAGCTCGTCCGCAAAACCAATTTCGATTACGCCGAACTCGGACAGCTGCTCAATCACAGCTCGACGGTGACCAGCGAGATCCTGCAGGTCGCCAACTCGGTATTGCATAAAGGGGCTGTCGCGACGGCGGCATTGCAGCGGGCTCTTTCACGGCTGGACAAAAAGGTGCTCACCTCGGTCCTGTACGTCGGATGCACGCGCATGTTCGTTAAGAATAAGAAGGGGCTCGAGCAGATCACCGAGGACATTGTCGAACACAGTTACGCGGTCGCCCATATTTCAAAATACCTGGCCCAGAAGTACTATCATGATGCGGACGAGGCTTGTTCTTGCCGGCTTCCTTCATGACATCGGCAAGATTGCAGTCATCAGCGACGTTGCCGACAACACAGACATCCTCGGCGTGCACAAATATTCGTCCGAGTACATAGTCTAACACGTCCTGCAACCGTTGCACGAGTACATCGGCTCCCTCGTCGCGAGGCACTGGAACCTGCCCAAAGCGGTGGTCACGACCATGGAAAACCACCATGACATCGACTTTTCTACAAACAATCCATACAACTATACGCTGTCGGCAGTCATCAATTTGGCCGATACATTCGCGCGCATCCTCGGCAAAGGCCGCTGGATCGGCGAGGGTGACATTTTCGATCTAAAATCCGCGAATATTCTGGAGCTCCAGGAAGACGACGAGACGATCGATTTCCTGAACGCAGTCCCGGGGCTAATCGAGTGACCCTGCCGGAGCGGGCAGGGTGTATGGACGGCGCCCGGCGGGGTTGTTATCTAACTATCCAACGGACGGCTCCACGGGCGCCCGACGGATCTTAGAGGGTATCTTAAAAGTCTGCTGAGGCGATGCCGGAGCGCCGGAGAGTGGCTTCAAGGCGTCCGATACAGGCGATGCCGCCGTATCGTCGCAGCAGGACAACGCCGAAGACGCTCGTCCGCCGCCCGGCACGCGCCCAGCGGACTCTTAAAATGCCCTCTCAGCGGCGTGGCTGTCGCAGGGCTCGCCCACGCTTGATGATCGACCGTGCGGCATGGGGCGGTATTTCGGTGATTTTGGCAACACGGCCGGCTGGTATGCGGACGTGGCGGGTAGCTGTTCGTGCGATAACAATCGTCCCCGTTGC
>CAUZRT010000012.1:0-22864 GCA_963582235.1 Lentisphaeria bacterium | reverse complement strand
CACTGATCATGCGTCGCAGGATGAAGGCGTCGAGAACGCAATCGACATACTTTTCGATATTGGCGGTCGTCGGCACTGCGTTAAGCAGGCTGCTGAGGTAATCTTCACCGCCGACGGCCGCGAGTGCATTCTGGCGCTCGAGCCGGTCCGTGATGGTTATGAAATCGATGAGGCTGGGAACCATTTCACCGCGCATTTCGCCGAGTGCGGCGAATATTTTCCGATGCGACGGGTGATAGAAGCTTGCCTCCGACTTCAGTTTGCCGAAAGCCAGGTCGAGAGTGCCGGGGGCATCCTGCAGGAGGCAGGACAGTACGGCGCGCTCGGCCTCGAGGCTGTGCGGGAGCGGGCTGTCGCCTGTGAGGAGCGGTCCGATCTTTCCGTTGTTGCTGTCGGCCATGGGCAGTTGTATCGGGCCGCGGGGAAAACGGCGTGGCAAGGTGTGATGAACAGGCTCTGATTGAGAATCGCGGAGATTCCAGATGCGGCCGGTCCGACGATGACGGTCAACGCCACTGACCGGTTCGTCCAGAAGGAAAGTAAACCATGGACTCGAACAATCAAGTTTCGGATACTGGAAACATAAGATTTCTAAGGTTTTTCGCGGTTCCCGCAAAAAAAGTGGCGCTTCGCGCCGTTGGACGTTAGATAATGAATGCTATAACTGCGCCATTACTACCGCTTCCTCAGAATGTTACGCAACGCGTTGATCGTTCACTTAATCGATGATCCCCGATGCGGTTTCCGATGAAATAAATCCGCCAGCCGGCGGATGAACGACGACGATCCAGATCGACCGCTGCGTCTCGCGTGCGAGAACCCGACAGCCTGACCCATAGGTGTCAGGAACGATCACGCCTTGGCGGGAAAGTTGACACCGCTTTGTCGATGTGCATTGAGTAAATGCCTAAGGCTTTTCAGAAATCTAGTGTTTGCTCTTCGGCGAGGTCGGAGACCGTTTGAACAGCTGGCACCGGCTTGCCGGGCGATCCGTCCGCCGCGGGATGGTGGCGCTCAGGCCTTGACAACCCAGACCTTGACGGTAGCGATCACTTCGGGATGCAGATGGATATCGACAGAATAGACACCGAGATTACGGATGGGCTCGGCCAGAATGATCCTCTTGCGGTCGATCTCGATATTCATTTCTAGAAGAGATTCCTCGATCTGAAAAGCGGTGACCGAGCCGTACAACTTCTCGTTCTCATCAGCCTGAACCGGTATCGATATGGAGTGCTCCGCGATGCGCTCGGCAAGCGATGCCGCGCCGAGTTTCTCGGACTCGTAATGTTCTTCCAAATCGGTCTTCTTCGCTTCCAATCGGCGCACGGCGCCCGCTGTGGTCCGCAATGCGTACCCTCTCGGGATGAGATAATTCCGGGCATAGCCGTCCGCCACACGGACGGTATCGCCGATCTTACCCAAATGTTCCACGTTATTCATCAGTAAAAGTTCGACAGCCATGGTTAACCATACTCCGCAGGTTCGCTCGACTAGCGCAAAAGCGCGATGTTGCGAGCGCGCTTGATAGCTTTCGCCAGCATCTTCTGGTGGTTACGGCAGGTTCCCGTGACGCGGCGCGGGATAATCTTGCCCTTCTCCGTCACGTACCGTCGCAAATGGTCTGTATTGAGAAAATCAATGTAGATGATCGCGTCTTCACAGAATCGACAGGTCTTGATTCGCATGATTCGCGAACCGCGTCGTCCTCCGCGTGTTGATCGCTTACCGCCGCGACCACCCCGGCCATTCCGGCTTGTTGCCATGATTATGTACTCTCCCTGTTACTATAGCCGATTCGTGGTTTTACTTGCACGCGGCTGTGTCAGAACGGAATGTCGTCGACGGATTCATTGTCGACATCGAATCGATTCTTTGTGGCGGCGCCACCGTCGTCGCCATCGCTGGCCGGAAACGGCGGCGGCGGGGATGCTTGTGCCCGGCTTTCAGGGGCCCGGCTTTCAGGGGCCCGGCTTTCAGGGGCCCGGCTTTCAGGGGCCCGGCCGCCGCCCTCATCGCCAGCGTCACCACTCCCATGCCCGTGAGCGGCCGGCTGCTCGCCGCGGTCACCGTAATCGCCGCCGCGGGCGGGCGGGCCGAGAAATTGCACGCGCTCGCCGGTGACCAGGAGCTTGCTACGTTTCTTTCCGGTCTCGCGATCGTCCCACTGGTCGTAACGGAGCCGGCCCTCGACGACTACCGGCACACCTTTGCGCAGGTAATTCTGGCAACTCTCCGCCTGCTTGCCCCAGACTTCGATGTCGACGAAGCAGGTTTCCTCGCGGTCTTGGCCGGCGGAGGTGACAAACCGCCGGTTGACGGCCAGTCCCATGTTGCACAGCGCTGCACCACTTGGCGTGTATCGAGTCTCCGGGTCGCGGGTCAGGTTGCCGAGAAGAAACACTTTGTTCAAGGATGCCATATCTCGCTTCCTTTCCCGCCACTCAACCATCCGTCAACCAACGAACGGTTGAATGGTGGGATTATATATTTGCAGTCGCCGGATCGGCCGCGGTGCCGGCGACGATCTTTTCGTCATCGGATCTGTCCGGCTTCAGGGAGAGGCGCGCCGGCCGATCGAATGTGTAGACGGCCAGACGCAGGACGGATGTGTCGAGCCGATACTTTTCCTTGAGGTCGGCGACCTTGCCAGGCGGCAATTCGACGATCAGATCCCAGTAAATGCCGGTGGATCTCTTGCCCATCTGGCGGGCGAACTGCCGCCGTCCCAAGCTCTTCCGTTCAGTTATGGTGCCGCTGAGATCCTGGATGGTCGACTCGATCTGGTCGATGAAGGCGTCGCCGCCGTCCTCGTAAACGTGATCATCGAGTATTAGTATGGCTTCGTATTTCGACAATTTCCGATTCTCCCTGAATAACTAGTGGCTGTTCATGATCCGGCCACGTTAGCAACCTTACGAATCCGTGGTCTTCGGCTCGCCGGCCGTCGAATCGTCTTGCCTTCCTGCCATTATTCCGTTGTACCTGTTCATGGCTTCGTGAATCCCTCGGCGGAAAGCCAACAATGCCGCCTCCGCGGACAATGCGACGATCTCTTCCACCAAGGGCCGGTCGGCAACCGCGAACGTCGACAGGACATAGTCAACCGCCGCATCGCCGGCAGGCACATTATTTATGCCGATACGCAACCGCAAAAACCGATCGCTGCCGAGCGCCGCGATGATCGATTCGACGCCGCGGTGACCGCCGCTTCTCCCTCTCGTCCGCAGCCGGATGCGGCCAAGCGGCAAGTCGACATCGTCAAAGGCGACAAGAATGGCAGCAGGCGGCAAATCATGCTTCTTCGCCAGTGCTGCGATAGCGTCGCCGCTACAGTTCATATAGGTCAGTGGCTTTTGCAGCCAGAGCTGCCGTCCGGCAAGGCGACAAGCCCAGAATATATAGTTCCGGGAGCGCTGCTCCTGAACGGAACGGGCCGGCACGGCTGCCAGAATCCGATCGATAACCTGAAAACCGACATTGTGTCGCGTCTCTTCGTACCGGGTCTCCGGATTTCCCAGGCCGACAATAAGACTGGGCTGACTGCTGCTGTCTGGCATCGATACGCGATAGCCGGGAATCGCTCACGCGGCCGCGCGGCATATATCCGGCGGCAGTACGGCCTGTCTATTCGCCGGCATCCCCCTCTTCTCCTTCTTCTTTTTTGCCTTTGCTGATGACTTTCGGTTCGTCGTCGGCGGCTTCTCCCAGCACTTCCTCGGCCTCTTTCTCCTCCTCGGGCTCCTCTGCGATCCTGGGCAGCTGCACCTGGAAGACGACCACCTGCGGTTCTGCGGTGGCGACAACCTTGTCCGGCAAGGGCAGCATTTCCATGGTAAATTGATCGTCCAACGCCAATGTGGAAACATCGCAAACGATTTTCGCCGGCAAATCCATGGGCAGGCACTCGACCTCGATCTCGTGCATCAATTGTTCGAGGACGCCGGCTTGTTGTGTGCCGATCGGGATGCCGAAGGGATCGACTGGCACTAACGCGACGATCTTCTCATCGAGTCGCACCTCTAAAAAGTCCACATGCAGCAAATCGTCCCGAATATAATTTCGCTGGACCTCACGAATCAGGACAGCCTTGTCTTGCTGTCCGTCGATTTTTAGACTGATGAGACTCGGATCGTGGACCACGTCCATGAGCACAGAGGTGTCGGCTTGCAATACGACAGGGTCCTGGTTGCAGCCATAGACGATGCACGGAACCTGACCACTCCGGCGAAGCTTGCGGGCCGCCTCTTTGCCGGTCTGACGACGCACTGAGGCAGTGACAACATTGGTAATCTCAGCCATTTTCGATACCTCTTAGTAGCCCTGAAAAGCCCACCGAACGACCGTTTTTCGCGATACCCGGCGACCCGGATGATGGCGAAACAAAAACAGGATCTCTTTATAAGTGCAAAACAATAATATACGAACCTGCGGAATGTCTGCAAATGAACCGTAATGATTATTTTCCCTGAATGGACACGGGCGCGGTGACCTGCTACATTAACTGCCGCTATGGGAGCCAGTTTTGTCAATCGTGTGAAGAGCGGGAAGATGACGGTCGGGATCGTCGGTCTTGGCTACGTCGGCCTGCCGCTCGTTCTCGAGTTCGCCGACCGCGACGTGGCGATTCTCGGTTTCGATACCGATGAAGAGAAGATCCGGCGACTGAAACGGGGCGAGTCGTATATCGGTCATATCCCGGCTGACCGAATCAAAACGGCCATTGCCGCCAACCCCGATTGTGACGCGACAACGGATTTTACGCGGGTGTCACAATGCGACGCCATCTTGATTTGCGTACCGACGCCGCTTGGCGATCACAGGGAACCGGATCTCGGCTTCATCATCGGAACGGCGGAAAAACTGGGGCCGCATTTGAGGCCGGGGCAATTAATCGTCCTCGAGTCGACGACCTTTCCGGGTACCACGGAGGAAGTTCTCGTACCGATACTCGAACGGGAGTCGGGGCTCGCCGCGGGCGATGATTTCCTCGTCGCATACTCACCCGAGCGCGAGGATCCGAACAACAAAAATTACAGTACAGCCGACATTCCCAAGGTCGTCGGTGGCGTGAACGCGGCGTCTCTGGAAGCGGCGCAGGCGCTGTATGAATGCATCATTTGCCGGACGGTGCCGGTGTCCTCGTGCCGCGCCGCCGAAGCGACGAAGTTGATGGAGAATATTTTTCGTGCCGTCAATATTGCCCTTGTCAATGAGCTCAAGATGGTATTCTCCGAGATGAACATCGACATCTGGGAGGTGATTGCCGCGGCCGCCACCAAGCCCTTCGGGTACATGCCGTTCTATCCGGGTCCGGGACTGGGCGGCCATTGTATTCCGATCGACCCGTTCTATCTGACCTGGAAGGCGAAGGAATACGGGGTCTCGACCCGTTTCATCGAACTGGCGGGCGAAATCAATACGCACATGCCGTCGTTTGTCATTCAAAAAACGGTGATGGCGTTGAACGACATACGCAAGGCATTGCGGGGCAGCCGCATTTTGCTTGTCGGCCTGGCCTATAAGAAAAACGTCGACGACTACCGGGAAAGTCCGACTTTCGCTCTCTGGGAGGAACTTCTCAAGCTCGGCGCGGAGGTCGAGTATTACGACCCGTTCTGCCCGCAGGTCCGGCCCACCCGCGAGCATTCACAGTTCGCCGGGACGCGCAGCCGAACATGGGCTGACGTCGAGGCCGGCGGTTTCGACGCTGCGATCATCGCGACGGCGCATGACTCGGTCGATCATGATGCCATTGCGCGAAATGTCGCGCTCACCGTCGATACGCGGAACGCCTGCACGGCGGCCGCGAATGTTTACAAGGCGTGACCATGGCGGAGGTCTATCTTATAACGGGAACCGACGAACCGCTGATAGAGGAAAGGGCCCGCAAACTGACACGCCAATTCGCCGGCGACGATGCGGATGCATTCACTCTGGAGATCCACAAAGAGTCGGATGACAAGACCCCGGCGGAAGCCATCGACGGAGTCATCGAAGGCCTTCTGACGCCGTCGCTGTTCGGCGGCATGAAGACCATCTGGCTGCAGAATTTCCGGGCCTTCAGCGGCGCCGCCAAAAAGGCGGATGACGAGACCGAATATGAAGACGGCGGCGGGCTGCTCAAAGCGGCGGCCGGCACGCTCGCAAAGATCATCAGCGACCGGTTTCCTGAGGACACGAACCTGGTCATCAACGGCCCCGGTTTCGACGGCCGCAGCCGGCTTGTGCAGGCCTGCCGCCGGGCGGGCACCGTGGAGACGCTGGACAAGCCGAAGATCAGTGACTTCAAGTGGCGCGAAAACGTTGTTCGAATCCTCGAAGCGTCGGCCGGCAACCGCCAAATGACGTTGCCGCCCGACGCCTGTGAGTACCTGCTCGAGGTCATCGGCGTCGATACCGGACGTATCGGCAATGAGCTGGAGAA
This sequence comes from Lentisphaeria bacterium, assembly GCA_963582235.1. GTDB lineage: Bacteria > Verrucomicrobiota > Lentisphaeria > JABSQK01 > CAJWLW01 > CAUZRT01. Next base: position 16,437 of record CAUZRT010000012.1, on the reverse strand, counting down.
AATATACTGTTACGCCGGCGCCACGCCGTCCCTGCGCGATATTCAGGACGTTTGCACCGGCACCCGGGAAGCGGCCTACTTTGCACTGTCGAACATGCTTGGCGACCGCGACCTGAACGGCGCCTTTGCCACCATCAACCAACTCTTGGGGAATACGAAGAACCCCGAAAGCGCCGTCATCGGTCTTTTGCGGCAGGCATCAAATCACTTCCGGCAGCTTCTCGAAGCCAGGCTCCTGCTTCGGGTGCTCAATGTGTCGCGTCGGGGTGAACTGGCACCGGCAGTGAAAAGCATGAGCGCCGCGGACCGCGAGCACTACGGCAATTATCTCTTACTGACCCGCGTCAAGAGCGACTGGCAGATGAACCGCTTGGCCGCACAAGCCCGTAAATTCACCGGTCCCGAGCTGGTGAATGCCATTGGCCTGCTTGCCGAAGCCGACAAGTCGAACGTATCGTCAACGCTGTCGCGCCGGTTGATCCTCGAAAACCTTACCTTTCGTATCATCGCCGGACACCCGCAGAAAAATGCCGGCGCGTAATCCAATGTGAGAATTCTCACATACGTGTGGTGTAATATTTCCCGCCGGCTGTACGTCTTATTTTAGTAAATACTCCGTGACAAATTCCTATACGATCGAATTATTTTCTCAATGGCTTCAGTCCGATTCGCTCCCTCTCCTCATTGACGTGGGCCCACAGTTTCGGATCGCCGGCCAGCAAGCGCACGAGCCGTCCGGTTGAGATGTCCAACTGCCGCGCCGCGTCGCCCGCCTTGTATCCTGTCACATGTAATGCATCGAGCATGGTGGCGATGAACGTCGGATAGCGGGCATCTTTCCGTCCCACCTTCGAGGGGCCGTCCCATGGCGACACTGCGTCCTCCCGCATCGTCATCGCGATCCGGATCCGCAGTTTGCGCAGCGCGGTCCGCCGATTCTGGTTTTGCGACCGGCTGTCCGCCGCCATGACCGAAATGCCGGTCTCCAGTAAGGTCATACGGACGGCTGAATCCGCCGTATTCCGATGCTGCCCCCCCGGCCCGCTGGCGCGGAAGCGGTCATAGCGGCACTGTCGAAATAGCGCCTCATCGGTAAGCTCAAGAAGTTCGTCGCGGTTCATGTGAAGACGCCGCCGACAGCGGCGCGGTTGGAATGTTGACAAGCAAACGTACATTTACTGCAAGAACCATGGGCGTTCAACAATCAGCTCTGACAGCAATGGTAGCATCCGAAACACCGGTCTGTCTGATACTGGCGGATATCAGCGGCTATACACGATTCATGCTCACCAATAAGACGAGCATGGTTCACGGCCAGATCGTCATCTTCCAACTCATTTAGGCAATGATCAGCGAGATCAACGAGCCGCTATAGATCTCGAAACTCGATCCACTGTTGCGTTCTCGCTTCTATATCACCATTGTACGGTCAGTGCGTTATCGACATCTATCACCAGCAGATCAGCGATGGGGTTCTGACCACCAAAATCGCGGGCAACATCGACAAAATCGCGCACTTCCACTCGGCGGGGGTCCCGGGACGGCACGAGTTGTTTCGGGGCGAAATCAATTACCCGTTTTTACTGCAGGAACTGGAACGCCTCGGCTACCGGGGTGGGTTCGGCCCCGAGTACTGGCCGACACTCGATGCGCCAGCCACATTGCGCCCGGTTTCAACGAGGCCTTTTTAGAGGCGTTCGCAAACATCTATATGAACTACACCGACACCATCCGTGCCCGGCTACTTGGCCGTGAGCCGAACGCATTGGAGTCGGACTTCCCCACGGTCCACGATGGTGCGCGCGGTGTGCGGTTCATGGAGAAGGTCGTGGAAAGCAACCACAGCAAGCAGAAATGGATCTCATGGAATATACGTGCGTTAGGACTTGTGTAAACAAAATTTCATCCCGCATGCGGGGCCAGCGCACCTCCCTCTGGGAACGCGCCGGTCGGGATTGCACAGGGGAGTCTATGAGTATAAGTTACAGGTTTGCATTGGCTTGATTCTACTTTTCAGCCAACCTCCGTCGATCATACGCCTCCAGCGACTATAGTTGCAAGGGGCTCACGAAAAAATCATACACTTTGGAGTAACGTTTCTTGTTTTCACGAATCGCCAAATCCGTAAAACGAATCATCAATCGCAAGGACAGCACGGAATCGAGTCCTAAATCCGACAAGCACAATCAGCAACGCAAGACGAACGGCAACCGATCCCCGAAAAAAAACGGTTCTGGAACCAGCGCGAGTCGACCCTCACGATCTAACCGCGGTCAGTCGAATAGATTCGCGGATTCCGCCCGCCATGACGAGGCCCGAGGTGACGACCGTGGCCAGCGCCGATCCAGGGAACGCCGATCGCAACCGAAGGAAGCGGCGCCCAAAGTTCAGCGCACCGGCCCGCCGATGGCATCGTGGACGCCGCCAGGCGACCAGGACATCCCGCCCGACGACAACAAAACTCGGTTCATCGATCTCGACATCCCGCCGGAAATCCTGCGTGCCACCATTGACAACAAATTTCAATACTGTACGCCCGTTCAACAGGAATGCCTGCCGCACAGCCTCGCCGGCAAAGACGTGGCCGGCAAAGCACAGACCGGCACCGGCAAAACCGCGGCCTTCTTGATCTCGATTTTTACGCGCTTCCTGCGAACTCCGCAAACAAACCGGGCGCCGGGACATGTCCGGGCGCTGGTGCTGGCACCGACCCGCGAGCTCGCCATCCAGATTCACAAAGACGCCGAAGCGCTCGGCAAATACGGCGGCTTCCATAACGTCGTTGTCTACGGTGGCATGGACCACCAGAAACAGCGGTCGAAACTGGATGCGCCGGTAGACCTGCTGGTCGCCACACCCGGCCGGTTGCTGGATTTTATGCGTAGCCGGCATGCCGAACTGTCCGATGTTGAGGTCCTGGTCATCGATGAGGCCGACCGCATGCTCGACATGGGCTTTATCCCCGATGTGCGACGAATCGTGAGCCGGCTGCCGTCCGCCGGGGAACGGCAAACGATGTTCTTCAGTGCGACCCTGACGTCGGATATTCTCCGGCTCGTCGGCAAATGGCTGGTCAATCCCCTGATGCTCGAGATCGATCCCGAGAATATCGTTGTCGACCTCATCGATGAAGTGTTCTACTCGGTAACGGGTGATGAAAAATTAGCCCTTCTTCTCTGGCTGATCCAGAATGAACACGTCGAGCGCATGCTGATCTTTGCCAATCGCCGCGCCGATACGGATCAGTTGAACCGGCGTCTGCATCGATACGGTATTGACAGCGAGTTGCTCTCCGGGGACGTGGCGCAAAAAGCGCGCCTCCGAATACTGGAAGATTTTCGCTCGGGAAAGACAAAGATACTGGTGGCCACCGATGTTGCCGGGCGCGGGATACATGTCGACAACATCAGCCATGTGGTGAATTATGAGCTGCCGTTCGAGGTCGAGAATTATGTGCATCGCATCGGCCGCACCGGGCGCGCCGGCGTGCGCGGCAAGGCCATCAGTTTCGCGTGTGAATTCGGTGGATACTTGATGCCTGAACTGGAAGAATACCTGGACCGCGAAATCCAGGTTCAACAGCCGGAGGAGTCGATGATTGCCTTGCCGGAAGCACCGCCGCGACGCGGCGATCATCACCCGGACCAACCCGAGGACGGGCGGCAGCCGCGATCGTCAGCGGGCGGGCGGCGTGGCGGACCGTCGTCGAATCGCCGCGCGCCCGGGCCCGGGCGCGGGTGGTCACCATCCCGAGACAACCGCCAACGTCGGGGCGGAACCCGTCGAAGGAGTTCGTAGGCGATACATACTGAGCCGCTGTGCGGCCGTCGAAGGATGGAATAAACTTTGAGCGACCTGCAAACAACCCTCGAGGCAGCCCGGACCGATGGTCTCCAGGCTGTTGCCGACGCTGCCGATGCCGCAAGCCTCGAAGAGGTGCGCGTCAAACTGCTCGGCCGCAAAGGTGTCGTCACTTCGTCAATGAAGGAAATGAGCAAGCTGCCGGCGGCGGAACGGCCGGCAATCGGCAGGCTTGCCAACACAGTGCGTGACGAGTTGCAGACGGCTGTTCAGAAAAAGGTCGCAACCCTAAAGGCGGGGGGGAGGGGGGGCCGCAACGGCATCGATGTCACCTTGCCGGGCCGCCGCCGCCGAATCGGTCTGAAGCATCCCATCAGCCGCGTCATGGATGATTGTGTGGCCATCTTCCGGCGCCTGGGCTTCGTTGCCGTCGATGGGCCCGATCTCGAGGACGAATACCACAACTTCGATGCGCTGAATACGCCCGCCGACCATCCGTCCCGTGACATTCAGGATACCTTTTACCTGCAGGACGGACGCCTACTCCGGACGCACACGTCACCGGTGCAAATCCGCGTTATGCGGCAGCAGCCGCCGCCGGTCCGTATCGTGGCGCCGGGGCGCTGTTACCGGCGCGATACACCGGACGCGACGCACAGTATGAATTTTCACCAGATCGAAGGGCTGTATATCGACGAAAATGTGTCGATGGCTGACCTCAAGGCGACACTGCTGAATTTCGCCCACGAAATGTTCGGAAAAGCCGTCAAACTCCAGATGCGCCCCCATTTTTTCCCCTTCACGGAGCCCAGCGTCGAGATCGACATCAGCTGTGTCAACTGCCGGGGTGACGGCTGCTCCATCTGCAAAAACAGCGGCTGGCTCGAAATCGCCGGAGCCGGGATGGTCGACCCGGAGGTCTTTAACTCCGTCGGCTACGATTACGAGACGTACACCGGATATGCGTTTGGAATGGGAATCGAGCGGATCGCCATGTTGCGCTACGAGATCAACGATATCCGTCTGCTGTACGAGAACGATGTCCGGTTCCTCGCCCAGTTCTAGGGCCTGCTCATAAATTAATTGCTCCCGCATGCGGGAGCGGGCGCTCGCTGATTGGCGACCGACGCCTATGGGTTATTATTCCGGCGGTAAGCCGAGGAAAACACTGACCTTCGGACACGGGTTACCGGCGAGCCGACGCCAGGCATTGATCTGCCCAACGTGCGTCAGGGCATCGGCCAGAGGGCCGTTGATCAAGTACCAAATCGGATGATCTCGTACGCTGCCGTCACGCCAGTTCGGCATCGGCAAGTCCCGCCAGCCGGGCACTGATGGCGCTCGAGGTGTTCAGTATTTCACGGCGCAACGACGTCAGGTCTATCCCCGCCGCCCACCGCCTCGTGGAGCCCGAGGCTTGTCGCGGAAACTCGGACGAGTACTTTGATGTGATGCATCAACACTGACATGCTCAGGCTTTCCGGGCCCGGCTTGAACTTGAAGTCTTCGGAACGCAAGCCGTCCGTAGCCCAGCGATAGCGAAACGCGAGGCCGTCGACCATTCGCTTCAGAACCGTGGCACCGCGTAATTCATGCGGGAAGCTCCGGGATTCTGTGGTATGGGACATCCGGGTCAGTGCGTGGGGATGTCATGGCCGGCTCCGGGGATCCTGGTTTCGGTTGTTGGTTATTTGTTTCTCTTTGTCTTGACCGGCGGGAACACGGCCCGCCCGCCCGGTGCTCCCTGGAATCAACCCTTTGCATTCGGACGCTTGACAAGAGCGAACACGGAAACGGAATTTACTTTCTGTCGAAACAGGTGCCTATAATGTTGACACGGTGACTTTGGACCCATTGGAGCGGTCGGCCATGACGTCTTATCGGACCAACCGATTGACCCTGCTGGCAACAGCCCTCTGCCTCGGCAGTGCGGTCCGATGCTTCGCGGTCGCGACACCGGCGCAAATCAATGACGCGTTCGGCATTGCGCTGCTGTCCGCGATGCCGTTCTTCGAAGAAGACGCAACTGCGGTTGCCAAGCGTCTTGGCCTGAAGAACGAATCGACTACCGAATACGGGGCTATCTGGCGCGGATCGCCGGCTCGTTTCGCGCATTTTGATGTGCCCGAAATTCGACTCTTCGGAACACAGAATTCCGCTCGCGAGCTGTCGGTCAATTTAATCAACAAGGGCGATTTCTTCAGCCGCGATGCGATCTTGAAAACGGCCAAGGAGCTGGATCCGACGGGGCGGCGATACCGACGCGGTGTGTTCACCGGCGGTCGCATACCGCCGAAGATCAACGGCGCTATGACTCGACGGTTCAAGCAGTCATTTGCCGATCGCGAACGGCGAATCGCCACCATGTTGACCCGACTCTTCGGCGAATCGCGTAACCAGGTCATGCGCCAGGATCGGCGGCGGCGCGTTCAGCGGTGGGACTGGGAAGCGGCTGCATTTCTCCTCGACAAGGTCGAAGGCGACTTTTTGATTGTCCGCCTGCTGTCGTCCGCGAAAGCGGATAAAGGCGGGCGGGCGGAACGTATCAGTGACGGGATCGTTCGATCCTCGTTGCGCGACAACGTCACTCAACGTGAGAACGGCGATGTCATGATCATGAACGTGCCGATGGTCAATCAGGGCGAGAAAGGATATTGCGGCGTTGCCTCCGCCGAACGCGTTCTACGATACTTCGCCATACCGGTTGACAGTCACCAGCTTGCTAACCTGACCAATACGGACAAGTTTGGCGGCACGGAAATCAGCGAGCTGGAAACCATTCTGAGCGCCATTACGCGGCGGCACAAGCGACGATTCGATCGGCTCGGCAGCGACCTCAAGATGACCTCGGTAAAGCGGCGGATCGACAATGGGATTCCAATCCTTTGGGGTATGTACCTGACGCCGGCCATCGAGCAGGCCGTGAAGAACCGGCAGGCGCATCGACCCGATTACGCACCACAGGAATGGCGTGAAATCCTGAGAACGGAATATCGGACGATGCGCCGGGTCAAGGCCAACCACTACGGTGGGCACCTGCGGCTGATTCTCGGATACAATGACCTGACCCGAGAGATCGCCTACTCGGACAGTTGGGGCAGCCAGACGGACGTGTTCTGGATTTCCGAGGCCGAAGCGCGCAAGATAACCATTGCCAACGCCCTGTTCGTCATCGTGCCGTGACCAGGAAACGATCAATCCATGCGAGTCGATTCTTTTCCCATTTTCTACTTCGCTTCCAGGATTTTCAACACACGCCGCTGCAAATCCTCATGCGACAGGCGCCCCTCCGTAAAGTCGCGCAGCTTGCCGTCGCCGTCGTAGACAAACGTGGCGGGAAGAGCCCCGCTCCAATCCGCGCCCATCGATTTTACGAAGTCTTTCATCTTGCCTTTCGTGACATAGCTAACCCACGGAACACCTTGCTTCTTCAGAAATCTGCGCACCGACGGCAAACTGCTTGCGAAGTCCATCGAGATAAACAGCACCCGCACGCCGCGATCCTCCATCTCCCGGCCGAATCGCACGAAGTGGGGAAACTCCCGCCGACAGGGGATGCACCATGTGGCCCAGAAATTCAGGACAGTGACGTCGCCGGTCTCGCCGATTATCTCCTTCAACTCAGCATGTGTCACTGGCCGCACCACCGGCCCGAGCGCCACCGGCTTCTCGCCGGCGACCACGACTGTGGCCATGAGCATCACGATCAGACATCGTCGCCTGCAAGGCATACACTACTCCTCTACACCTGCGCACCTGATTTACGCAAGCATCCCTTCAAATCGAAAACTTGTCCATCGTAGTCCGTTAACTGACGGAGCGACGATGGATCGAAGGCTTCTGAGAACTGAAAGGTGATGTGACGGTCGAGCGGAAAACGGTCGAGCAGGCCTTCGAGCAGTCCGTCATAGATAATCCGCCCCTTATCGATGATCATGACCCGCCGGCAGAGCTTCATCACGATCTCCTTGAGATCGTGGGTGGTCAGCACGACCGTGGTGCCGGTTATCCCGGTTGATGCGCCCAATGAAATCGCGAATACGGAGCCGCGCGATCACGTCTAATCCAATAGTGGGCTCGTCCAGAAACAGAATCTTGGGATTGTGAAGGAGGCTGGCGACCAGATCGCAACGCATGCGTTGACCGAGGGAAAGCTTGCGCACGGGAATGTGCAGGAGCGGTTCGAGATCCAACAACTCCTTGAAAGTCTCCAGACGCTTCTCAAAATCATTCAGCGGTACCTAATAAACCTTGCGCAGGAGCTTGAATCCGACGGATCACTCCTACTTTGTCAGTCCGTCGGTGAACTGGTCGGTGATCTCGAATCTGGATCTGCTCTTGCTCAGACAACTTTTCAATGGCGGTGCCGGGACGGAGTTCGGGGACGTGGGCGATCTCTACGCAACGCGTTTGAAGTGGTCGTTTTAATCTGTCGGCTAACGGATTGTCGGGGTTCGTCCTCAGCGTCGGCACGCCGTATGTGCCCGAGTTTCCGGTCCTTGGTCAGGGTTGCAAGTATCCGACGCCCTTCGCAGACCCGCTAGTGTTGACCAAACAAATCTCCGAGGCCGAATCCGGCGGCGAGGCCCGAGGCTTGGTTCTGGACTTCGCCCCGGGCCTTGTCTAATGCTCCGTTGACGGCCACCAGGACGACGTCTTCGAGCCTTTCCTTCTCGCCGTTCTCGATCACATCCGGATCGATCGAAACGGACTTGATCTGTAGATCGCCTGTGGCGACGACGGTGAGACCGTTGGCGGAAAAGCTGGCCTCGACCTTTGCCAACTCTGCCTGCGCCTGCTGCACCTGAGACATGACCCTATCGAGATCCATACTGATGCTCCTCAGAAACTTGGATTGTCCGTCCCGGCATCGATTGCACGGACCGGTCGATTGTAGCACAGGATTTCAGCCTGTGAGCGGGACGCTGCCTCCCGCACTGACCGTCCCAAATCCGAAATCCCTCAGCCGCGTACATCCCGGATCTCGCCCTCAAACATTTTGCAAACAGACTTGACCAGATTGTTTTGTTCGAGGCTCTGCCAGATCTCCGGTGTCGAATTCAGGCATCGTGTGTTACCGGGCTGAGTCGGTGCCTGGGGTGTCTCCGGTTCGACGGGAACCGCTTCCGTGCATGATTTCGACGCCGCACCCGTGGGGGCATTCGCAGCCGCGGGTCGTTCCGGTGCTGCGTGCTTCGCTGCCGCCGAAATGTCATCGGAGTTGACCGCAGGCGATTCGCTCTGACCGGCCGACGCGTCGGTCCCGGGGTTGGCTATGCTGTCGAACAGGCCCAGCGTTGGCTCCGAACGGCTCGGCTTTCCCTCGTCATCGCCGCAAGCCGCGGCCCCTGCCCGGTCCGCGGCCGTGGGTGGGGATTCGCCCGCATCACCTTGGTCCGCGCCCGGGGAAACATCAGACTGCGCCGGTGCCGCGGCCGACGGCGAACGTACAGCGCCGGACGCCCGCGGCACGCTACCAGGAAGATCGCCGGCCTCACCCAGTCGCCGGAGCTGCGTGATCAGATCATCGATCTCCTGTGAATGTGCATCACGCATCACACGCAACAGCGTTACTTCGATAAAAATGCGCTTATTGAGCGTGTCACGGATACCGCCGGCGTTTGCCAGCATGCCTTCGGCCAGGCGCTGCGCAGCCGTCGACTTCGACTGTCCGGCGAGCGCCGAGAGATCCTGTAATGCCGATTCGCTCAGGTCGAGCACCTGCGCCGGCTCGTCCACATGATCGAAAACCATCAGGTTGCGAAGATATAAAAGCAGGTCTGCGTAAAGCCGCTCGAGATCGCGACTTTTGTCAGCGAGATTATGGACTGTGACGATGACCTCCGATGTATTATCCATCAAAAGTGCCTGGACGAGCCGCAACAGCTCGGAATGAGAGGCGAGCCCGAAAACATCGATGACATGCGCTTCGGTAATGGTCGAATCCGCATCACTGCCGCCGCAGAAGGCGATCATCTGATCGAAAACGGACTGTGCGTCCCGCATGCTGCCCTCAGCCGTCCGGGCGATAATCGTCAGGGCGCCGTCATCGATGTGGACATTCTCCGTTTCAGCGATACGCCGCAATTGTTCAACGATGATGGGAACGGGTATGCGTTTCAGATCAAAGCGCTGGCATCGCGATAGAATGGTCGGGAGAATCTTGTGCGGTTCTGTCGTCGCGAATAGAAACTTGACATGTGAGGGCGGCTCTTCTAGCGTTTTCAGGAGCGCGTTCCATGCCTGCGTGGTGAGCATATGGACTTCGTCAATAATATACAGCTTGAATCGGCGACCGTTCGTCGGTGCGTACTGGACGGTCTCCCGCAACTCGCGAATGTCATCGACGCCATTGTGGGATGCCCCGTCAATTTCGACAACGTCAAGGCACCCGCCGGCGGCGATTTCCTCGCAGGTGCGGCACCCGCAGCACGGCTCAATGGTTCCGTCGGCGGCAACCTCCGGGTTCTCGCAATTCAGTGCCTTTGCAAATATGCGGGCGCTGGTGGTCTTTCCGATTCCCCGGGAACCGACAAAGAGATAGGCGTGGCCCACCCGGTCTTCCTTAATGGCATTCTGGAGTGTCCGCGTGACATGCTTTTGGCCGACAACTTCCGCGAATCGCTGCGGGCGAAATTTTCTGGCGAGAACCTGGTAACTCATGGTGAATACGGCGTCTTGTCATGTCCCGCCTTGGCGGCAGGATGTCCCGCGTCTATGCCTTGCGCATGCCGCTTGTGCAAAGGCGGCAGAGCATTCGAGTGTTGGCGTGATGGACCGGCGCAATCCGAGGTCAAAAGCGCCCTATCAAAGAGCCGAGCCCATCGCTCCGGAAAATAAAAAAAGCCATTGCTACCGGCCTGCAGGTGTTCCCACGGCGCATACCGCCATCGCTTAGAGCTGCTTGGTTCCCCATCTGACTCGATTCGCAAGGAGGTATCGCATGGGTCCCACAAACCAATAACAATGGCAAATTGTTTCAGCTGATCGCAGCGAATATAGTCACCACGATTGTCCGCCGCACCGGTCACGAAGAAAAATACTCCAGAAGAAGCGACAATTCCGTTCGCAGTTTCTTGCGCTCGATGATTCGATCGATGAATCCCTTGCTGTGGAGGAATTCCGTCGTTTGAAACCCTTCTGGCAGGCTCGCCTGTGTCGTCTGTTTGATGACACGGGGACCGGCAAAGCCGATCAACGCGCCCGGCTCCGCGAGAATAACATCGCCAAGTGACGCAAAGCTTGCGGTCACGCCCCCCGTCGTGGGATGCGTCAGCAGTATTATGGAAGGCAGGCCGGCATCACTGTGCAGGCCGAGCGCACCACTCGTTTTCCCCATCTGCATAAGGCTCAGAACACCTTCCTGCATGCGCGCCCCGCCGCTCGCCGTGACGATCACAACCGGGAGCCGCGCCTGCGTTGCGTGTTCGACGATGCGAGCAATCTTCTCGCCGACCACCGATCCCATACTGGCGCCGAGAAACCGGAAGTCCATGATCGCCAGTGCCGCCGCTCGTCCATCTAGAGTTGCCTGCCCGCATATGACCGCCTCGCTCAAGCCGGTTTTCTTCTGGTTCTCGTCAATTTTCGCTGCGTAACTGGTAGTACCCTGAAAATCAAACATGTCAACCGACGTCAAGTTCGAGTAGTATTCCTCGAACGACTCCGCGTCGCTTATCAGATCGAGCCGTTGCGTACAGGTAAGCGGATTATGGTAGCTGCAGTTCGGGCAGACACTGAGATTCTCGATCAGATCCGATTTCATCACCATCTCTTCGCAACGTGCGCATTTCGTCCAAAGGTCCTCGGGGATTTCCTTCTTCTTCGTTGTCGTGCCTTGAATGGTGGAATACTTCGGTTTCTTGAACAACGGTGTCATCGGCTGTCAGCCCCGTGCAATTGTTATAACCGTTACGGTTGCCGCGCCTGAATTCTCCAGACAGGTTGCACACGCATCAAGTGTCAAACCGGTGGTGAGCACATCGTCGGATAATAATACACTCTGATTCCGATATTGGAAATTCTTCCGTGGCGCGAACGTGTTTTTTTAGGTTCTTCTGCCGTTCCAAAAGTGTCAGATTGGCCTGCGGCCGTGTCGCCCTGCAACGGACGAGGGTCCCGTCATACGGTACGGCGGACAGCGCGCTCACTTCGCGAACCAGCAGTTCGGACTGGTTGGTTGTACCCGCGCCGCATCTGTTTTCGCCAGTGCAGCGGCACAGCGCTGATAACGTCGACCGAAGACCCTGCCGCCCGCTCCTGCCACGCCTTGTACGCCTACAGGTATCGGACCAGGGGAATGTCCCCGCAGTATTTGAACTGGTGGATCAAGCAGCGAGCCACGCCGCCGAACTGGAACACCGAAACGCCGTCCGCCACGAGCGCGGATTGTGCAGACATTCACCGCAGATTTCAAGCGCACTGTCAACGGTGCCCCCGCACCACGTGCAGTACGGAGGTGCGATCCTAGTCATCCGACGGTCACAGGATGCACATGCTCCGAAGTCACTTTCGGGCCGGGCCGTACGGCATACCGGGAAAAGCCACGGGAAGACGGTATTGACACCGATCCGCCGCGTGCTCGCTACGATGTTCCGCAGTTGATTCATTGGACTCATCAATGTGTCGTTACAACTCACTACTCCAGTGCGTTATCCCGGAAATTCTTTCCGGGATTCTGGCAATAAAACGTTGCCTCTATGCAAATATGTATATTGGGGTATTTAAGCCCCACCACTGTTCACTTAAGGATTCCTTGGCAAGCCTCGTACCGGGCTTAGGTCGCCCCAATCGTCCTCGTCTCCCTCGTCCTCGAAACCTTTGCCCGGTCAGCACCCCATGCTTCATCCATCGAGGACGAAGGACGAGGACGATTGGCTGGGCTCGTACAGCGGAATCAGCCTTTAGTAAACAATATTGTATTTAGTCCTCCTCCCGGAGACACGACCGGTATCGAACCGCAACGACACAAATCGCAATGATTAGGATCAAATAAAAAAAGGCCAGATAGCCGGTTATGCTGTCATAGCCTTCGGCCAGCCATGCCAATGGTGACGTGCGGTCCAGGTCCGTCAGTCGGCGTCCGCTTCGTATCACCAGAATCCAGCCGGCGTGCAACCCGATGTTGTACGCGATGTGCCCGAAATGCGTGCGCAGCAATGCCAAGAAAACACCGACTGCCAGCAGTGCGAGGAAGGGACCGATCGTCGTACTTTCCGAGTAGTATTTCGTGAACGCGCCGCCGAACACCTCGAAACCGCTGGTCCAGGTAACCGTCTCGAAGTCGCCGCGGCTGCGAATGAAATGGACGGCTGCATACACCACAGATGTCACGGCTATCGCCGCACCGGTACCCCATTCCTGCCGAAAAACAGTGTACAGGGCGCCGCGGAAGAATGTTTCCTCGATGACGCCGATGACGAGACCGGCCACGAGGCCTGTGGCAGCCGCGCGCAAGACCACACCGATCGTGTGGTCGGGATCGCGAACGAGAAGGCCGAGGGCGTACTCCACGGTCACCATCACCGCCAGCATCGCGACGCCCAGCAGCAAGCCGACAACAACGGCACGAACGCCGCCACCCGCGTCGATGCCATAGCCCCACTCATGTTTGCCTTTCAGAGAAAGTCCCTTGAACAGCGGATACAACCCGATCAGGGCGACGATCAGAAAGGCGCGGTTGGCGACTCGCTGAAACGGCACGTCACCCAGAAACGACAGCGGCGCCAAAGCGCTCAACTGGACCGTCAGCCGGTAAAGCGGCGGCGCGAGAAGTGCGCCAACGATGATAACGGCAACCAAATACAGGAGTATGCAGGCGGCGGATCGCATGATGAACGATGGCTGAATGCCGCCTCTGGAACCGACGCGACACGCCGGGTTCGAGCACGCCGGGAGCCGGTCTTCCCGGATCAGAGTCGGTTCACTATGCCGGCGTAACCGTTGAAGCCGGGAGTCATGTCAGAGGTACACGCTGCAGCGACTCGATTGTCACTTCACTCTCGCGAGCCTGCCGCAAACGCTCCCACAGTGCGTAACGACCTTCGGAGGTGTTATTATGCGTACCCTTGGCATCGGGCCAGCATTTGTAATGCTTGATGTCGCTGATATGTGCTTTCGAGACACCGTATTCCCGCGCCAGGGCCGCTCCGGATTCTCCGCTCGCCAGGCGTTGGCGGATGGAGACCGCATCGTCAGCAGTGAGCTTCTGGTTTGAAATCCCACTGACATCAACGCCGTACTTCTGATTGCAACTCTCTTTCTTGACGTTTGAGATAGTGCTCAGCGATACATTCAGGCGTCTGGCGATGCTCTCGCGCGATTCGCCCATTTGCAGGCTGATGCAGATCGCCATTTTCTTGTTGCGCGTCAGCGTGCGGGCCACACGTTTGCGTTGAACGTCAACGCCGACCCCCTTATGCGTTTTGTTGTGCTTGATGCTCCAGATTGCGTTGCGTGAAACACCGTGCCGATCGGCAAGCTGCTGGTACGTCATTCCACTATTTATACCCTCACGTATCGCCGCAACATGGTTGGAAGTGAGTTTTGCCATTGTTCGTCTCTTCTCTCCTTTATGGCAATGGGTTGTCGGTAATGGCCGGGATGTCATCGACAGCCCGGTCAGGTGGGTTGAAAGTGTCGTAAATTCAAGCCACGATCGACCTCGTAAAGCGGTCGGCTGACGGCTCGTGAACGATTCCAAAAGTGCGTTGCCCGGATAGTTCCCGCCTGCGGCGGACGTGCGTCCCGTAGTGACAACGTCCCGCACGGGATCCGCTTTTGGAGGCCACGACAGTATTTGCGAGAAGAATGCGCCTGCCGGAGATTCGAATGAGGACTCCCAGAAACGAGAAAACCGTCCCCGATACCAGGGCAGATAAAGAGGCGGTATGGCCTCTTTATAAAAATACGGAGGAGTAGTACAATAATTGGAGAAGCTTTCATGTCAAGTAAAAAAACACCCCTGGTGAAAAAACCGCCGCCGCCAAATGCCCGGTCTGAGATGCGAAAATGCCGGGCCGACCCAGCCGCCCGTGCCGCGGGATACGGCCACCTGCCCGCGGCATTCGGTATGGCGACCGAAGTCGATGGCCGGCCCGCAGACGAGTTTGAAGAAATCCTGGCGGACCGAATCCACGATCTGCTCCTGACTGACTTCGACTATCTCATGTCCCTCGCCTATCGCATGGACATCGGCGAGCCGGCATTCCGCCAGGCGCTCGAAAGCCGCAGTACCATCGAGCAGGCCCGGCAACTGGCCCGTCTTTTCATCGGCCGCGAGTTGCAAAAACTCCGCACCCACCAGGCCTATCATCGGCATCGTCGTCAATCGCTCAAGTCCAATGATTCGGCGGACAACGACTCGGTGGTCTGCTGAATCGAATTCAGAAACTGGCCGCCGAGGGCGCCGTCGATGACCCGGTGGTCGAAGGACAGGCTGAGATAGAGCTGATCGCGGATGTGGATTTCTGATTCGATCACCACCGGCGCCTTGTAAATCGCGCCCATCCCAAGAATCGCAACCTGCGGCTGGTTGATTATCGGCGTCCCTATCAAGCTGCCGAAGGAGCCGAAATTCGAGATGGTAAACGTCCCGCCTTCAACCTCCTTGCGCGACAGCTCCCGCTTGCGCGCCTTGGCAATCATCCGGGCCAACGCCCTGCAGATCTCGGCGAACGAGAGCGTATCTGCCCGCCGGACAACCGGTACGACGAGGCTTTCATCCGAGACGGCAACGGCGCAACCAATATTGACATCATTGCGCATGATGATGTTGGTTCCGTGGACCGAGGAATTGATCACCGGAAATTCGGGAAGGACGCGCGAAATCACATATATCATAACGGCCGTATAAGTGAAGCGCGCATGGTTGTTTTCTTCGAAACTCGTCTTGAACTCGTCACGCATGTCAACGACGCGCGTCATATCGACGGCGTGTACCATGGTGACATGCGGGCTGGTGTGGATGGATTGCACCATGTGGTCTGCAATGGTGCGACGGATCGCTGTCATCGGCACCACTTCGCCGAGGCTTGATAGATCCTCATCGGATACTTCGAGCTTGCCCGCCAATGCCGATACACTGACGGCCCCCACCGGACGCCGTGCCAGGTAGTTGAGCAGGTCGCGTTTGGTCACGCGCCCGTTGCGGCCGCTGCCAGGGATGGATTCGAGTTCCTGCAGGCTGACCCCGTTCAGTACCGCCAGCCGCGACACATAAGGAGAAAAACTGACGCTGTCGATTTCCGGCAGCGTATCGCCGTTCAGCGCCATATTGAAATTCTTCGCAGTGACCGTGATCTGCCCTTCCGAACCGTCAGCCGCGTGCGGCCGATCTTTGTCGTCACCGTCGCCGGACAGCAACGTGGCGGTTTCCTCCGACATCGCGAACTCAGCCTCCGTTTCGATATAGCCGATAATTTCGCCGGCGGCAGCGATTTCGCCGACCTGTTTCAGGCAGGATGCGACTTTACCGCTCACCGGACTTTCCACTTCCACGCTAGTTTTGTCCGTTTCGACTTCGACGAGGATTTCGTCCATGGCCACCATGTCGCCGACGTTCTTACCCCATCTCAGAATGGTTCCCTCGGCGACACTTTGGCCCATTTGCGGCATTAAAATCGGGACTGTTTTCAT
>CAUZRT010000011.1:0-23491 GCA_963582235.1 Lentisphaeria bacterium | reverse complement strand
GCAGCTGTGCGGCAATTAGCGGACGCCCAACGAATCGTCAATCGCGGCACGGACGTGCCATCGCAGATGCTGAGCCTCGCCATACAGGTTACCGATGCGAACGCTGCGTTTTTCGACGTTGCCAACGGTTACTCCGGCTGTATACCTGGGATTCACGAGATTCTTCGGCGCCAGGGCCTGCTTCCGACAACCTGCTGTCTTGACCCCGACGAGGTGCTGTCGCCGGGACAGGTGGATGAGATCGATCGCGTCTACGCCGCCTATCCGCATCTCAATGATGATGCATTCGTACGCGAAAACCTGGATCGATGGCTGGCGGCGTAACAAAAAAAAGAGCGGCCTGGGAGGCCGCTCCTATGGGGAAGTGACAACCCGTTTCCGGGCTGTCGTGGACATTCGGGTTTTGATTTCTGACTAAGCCAGTTTAAATAACACGTTTTTGCCCTAGTTTTAAGAAGTTTTGGAAAAAAGTTTGCCTGCATGAGTTTCGAGTTGATCAGTCAGGATCCGCAAAGCCAGGCACGTACCGGGATCCTGCGGACCAGTCACGGTGATGTCCAGACCCCGGTTTTCATGCCTGTTGGCACCCAGGGGACCGTCAAGACAATGTCCCCGGACGAACTCGAGGAAATCGGCGCGGCCATCGTCCTGGCGAACACGTACCACTTGAATCTGCGGCCAGGGCCCGAGATCATTCGCGCCGCCGGCGGCCTCCACAGGTTCATGTCCTGGCCCCGGCCGCTACTGACCGATAGCGGCGGTTACCAGGTGTTCTCCCTGGCGAAATTGCGTAAGGTCAGTGATGCCGGCGTTGCCTTTCAATCGCACCTGGACGGCAGCAGTATGTTTCTCGGGCCGCGGGAAGCCATGGGCATTCAGCGAGATTTGGCGTCCGACATTGCCATGGTGCTGGACGAGTGTACCTCGTATCCGTGCGACACCGAGGCAGCCAAGACATCGCTGGACGTGACCATGGACTGGGCCCGGCGTTGCCGCGACCAGGAACGGGCCCCGGGCCAACTCGTGTTCGGAATCGTCCAAGGGTCATTTCACCGCGAATTGCGCGAAGAAGCCGCCGCGCGCGTGATTGGGCTGAGATTTGACGGCTATGCGATCGGTGGACTCAGCGTTGGCGAACCCGAAGACATGATGTTCGAGGTCGTCGAGTGGACATCGCCGTTACTGCCGGAAGATTCACCGCGGTATCTGATGGGCGTCGGGACGCCGGCGCAGATCGTCCGTGCCGTCGCCCTCGGCGTCGACATGTTTGACTGCGTACTGCCGACGCGGGTCGGTCGTCACGGTTGCGCTTACACTACCCGCGGAATGGTACAGGCTAAGGCCGGGCGATGGAAAAGTGATTTTGCGCCGCTCGAAGACGAATGCGAATGTTACGCCTGCCGCAGTTTCACGCGTGCCTATATCCGGCACCTACTAAATGCCGACGAGATTCTCGGCTGGCGACTGGTGACCATCCATAACCTACACTTCTACCATATTCTGATGGATCAAATCCGCGAGCATATCCGCAGCGGCTCGTTCGCCGAATTCAGCCGGACGTTTCTGGAAAATTATGCGCCGACGAATCAAGGGAGCAACGCTGCTGATTAGATCCGCCCGGGGCAGATCTATATGAATCATGCCAAAGCAACAGGTACTGGTTATCGAGGATGACAGCGCGATCCGACGCGGGATCGTGGACGCTCTGGAGTTCGAGGGCTACGAGGCACTGGAGGCGGGAAGTGGTGATGTCGGGCTCGAACACGCATTGAGATTCTCCTACGATCTGCTTCTATTGGATCTCGTTTTGCCGGGCACCGACGGCTTTGAAATCCTGCAGCAGGTCAAGGCGGGACGCCCGGCGCTGCCGGTGATCATCCTGACGGCGCGCGGTTCGGTGTCCGACCGTGTACGCGGTCTGCGCATGGGAGCCGATGATTACGTCGTCAAGCCGTTCAGCGTCAAGGAGCTGCTGGCCCGGACGGAGGCCGTCCTCCGGCGGTCGCCGGAGCGCCCGACCCGTGTCAGCCGGGTGGTATTGCCGGCGGGCGTCGCCGATTTACAGCGTCGTGAAGTCACATTCGAAAACGGCGAGTGCCGCGATCTGAGCCAGCGCGAGGTCCAGTTGCTCGAGTACCTGGCGTCAAACTCAGGGCGGGCCATCGCCCGTGATGAGCTCCTGAGCCGCATCTGGCGAGTCAATCCGAAAGGTGTTGAAACCCGCACCGTGGACATGCATATCGCCCGGTTACGGGAAAAACTGCGATCCGATCCATCCGAACCGGATGTTATTCACACCGTTCGCGGGAAAGGGTATATGTTCATGGAACGACAATCAGATTAAACTCCCGGAAAATGCGCCAATCGTGTTCGTCCTCGTTCTCGAATCGACCGTCGATGACGATGACAAGGAGGGCGGAAAGCTGCCCGATGAGGCGCGGCGTACTCGCCGTTGCCTTGGTTGGCTTGGTTGCTTTTACAAACATCCAACATCCAACACTCAATTCTGCTTCGCGCCGATTCATTGTCAATCATTAGTTTGGTGCGATTCGCCGTCCTTCGGCCTGCTCTCGCAATTTGGACGTTAGATGTTGGATCCGCCAGCCGGCGGATTGGATGTTCGGTAGTGAGAACAATTCATTGCGCGTCCTATTGCCGATTCGGTGGGTTTTGAACCATTCTCCATTAACCATGCCCCGTAGACATGCTTCGGCGTATTCACACCTGGATCATCTTCGGTGTCTGTCTGGTGGCGGTCATTGTTGCCATCGGCTGGATTAGCCGGGCGGTGTTGCGCGTGGACCAGGCCGAAACGGCAGCCAGAGAGCAGGCGGAGCTCGAGGGGAACGTCCGCCTGGCGCTGTGGCGGATCGATGCCCTTCTGGCTCCATTTCTTGCCCGGCAGATTGCGCTGCCGGTGTCCGCCTATACCGCCACCTTTCGCTCGCAAGAAGGCACGGCAGCAGCGGATCCCGGCGAGGCGTTCGTTCCCTCTCCGATTTTGACGCCGGCTGCCGACACCATCCGGCTGCATTTTCAGTACGGACCCGACGGCGCCCTTTCGTCGCCGCAGGTGCCGACGGGTCCGTGGCGCGAGCCGGCGTTGGCATGTTGCACAAACCCGACGGCGATTCGGGAATACGAGCGGAGATTGCAGGCGTTTCAGTCCCGATTCAGCCATGAGCAATTGCTTGCAGCTTTGCGGACATCCGTTCGGCCGCCGCGTGCGGAGATCGTTCTCGCATCTGAATTCGGTGATCTCAACGCCCTCGACGATCGCCAGGTGCAGAACCTCAGGAGTTCAATCGAATGGAACAAGCGCGCCGATGTATACAGAGAGATGGTGGCGCAACCGGTAGTCAGCGACAGTAGTGCGGGGCCGGATACTACACGGGAATACGGTGGTGCCGGTACTCCGGGCGGCGTGGGTTACACGGCCAACGCAGGCAGATTGGAGCCGGTCTGGCTGGACGATGCGCTCCTGCTCCTGAGGCGGGTGCCGGGAGACGACGGGGAGCTGCTGCAGGGATGCTGGCTCGAATGGCGTCTGTTGCGGAGACAACTTCTAAAAGAAATTCTCGATCTTCTGACGTATGCCGTTTTGGAACCGGTAACCGCAGACCGGGCCGCTCCCCGCATCCACATGTCGGCATGGCTGCCGATCCAACTTTTACCGGGAACTTTGGTTCACCAAACACCGCGCGGCTTTTCTCCGGTCGAAATGATGCTGCTGATCGCCTGGAGCTGCATTCTGCTGCCGGCCGTTGCCGTTTTCATTCTGCTGGCCGGGGTCATTTCATTGAATGAGCGGCGGGGCGCCTTTGTTTCCGCGATTACACACGAACTGCGGACACCGCTGACCACGTTTCGGCTCTATACCGACATGCTCGAAAACGGCATGGTCCCGGAGGGAAAGCGCTCGGAGTACATACAGACATTGCGTACCGAGGCGGAGCGCCTGAGCCATCTGGTCGAGAACGTCCTTTCCTATGCCCGGCTCGAGCGCGGCAGCCCGGGGGTTCGGTTGGAGACAGTGACGGTTGACGAAATTCTCGAACGCATTCGCGAGCAGCTCAGCGAGCATGCCCAGCGCGCCGGCATGAGACTCTGCGTCGGCAGTTGCCGCAACGCCAACCCGGTACGTACAAATGTGGATCTGTCGGCCGTCGAGCGGATTCTGTTCAATCTCGTCGACAATGCGTGTAAGTATGCGGAGTCCGCACCGGGAAAGGAGATTTTCGTGGAAGCCGATCAGGACGCGCACTTCGCCATTGTCCGTGTTCGCGATCACGGGCCGGGCATTGCGCCGCGCGATGCCCGGCGCTTGTTCCGCCCGTTCTGCAAGTCGGCCAGTGAGGCTGCGGACTCCGCACCGGGCGTCGGCCTGGGGCTGGCGCTGAGCCGCCGGCTGGCGCGCAGAATGGGGGGTGAGTTGACTCTGGACCGCAGCGCCGGCAACGCCGATGGCGCCTGTTTTATCCTGACAATGCCGGTAAGCGGGTGATGGCCGGGCAGATGAGTTTACTTCGTAACTACTCAGGTGGAGGGTGGACGGTCGCGACCGAGTTCCGGCCTCTAACGCGACGTTTATATAGACGATCTTCGTGAGCATGCGACATACGTTCCACAGATCTTCTTCCTCCACCGTCCACCCTCCACCTGAGTAGTCACTTTACTTCCTCTTGTACTCCGGCACGAGAGCCTGACCGGCGGACCGTTTGCCATGGATCTCGCCGATGGTCTTCTCAATGGCGACGAAGCGCTCCGGCGTTGCGGGGTGGCTGTTCATATAATTGCGCTGGATATTTCCGGGGTGGATGACGGCCATGCGTCGCCAGAAGTGGGCGGCATCGTCGATGTTCATGGCGGAGCGGGACATGATATAGAGACCGACGTAATCGGCCTCGGCTTCGAAATCCTGTGAGTAGGCGCGGGCGCCGAGCTGGCCGAAGAAACCCCGCGTATTGACGCCTGCGGCGGCGGCCGCGATGTCTGCCAGCCTCCCGAGCGCGTAGTTCGCCATTTTCGCCTTGGTGTGGCCTTCGGTGTTGTGCGCCAGTTCATGGCTGATCACCAGGGCCAGCTCATCGTCGTTGCGGGCGAAGCGGAGCATGCCCTTGTAAATGACGACGACTTTGCCGTCCGCGGTTGCTTGGATTCTTTCGCCCTGCTTCAGGCGAACCGGGCAGTCGAAGGCTTCGACGGGTGTGATGTTGATGTCCTTCTTTTGCCTGTCGCGATACACCGTCAGAATGATGGGGTGCCCGGCTTTCAGCTTGTCATCGAAGAGCTTGACGGTATCCTCGAACGCATCTTTTCCAACGGCCACGGCCGTACCGTCGAGTGCACCCAGAACGTCGCCGACTTCGAGGCCGGCCCGTGCCGCCGGTGAATCGGGAATCACCTGCGCAATCCGCAGCGGGTCGCCCATATCCAGAATCTTGACGGCTGTGTCCTGGAAGTCGTCATCGAAATTGTACTTGTTGGCGTAGACGATGCCGAGGGTAGCGTGAACTTTTATCTTGCCCACCGCCGCCGCCGCCGCCGCGACCAGCAGGGGAAAGGCGACGCGTTGCAGCCGCTCCTGATCCTCCATGTGGCTCTCGAGGGCGATCTCACGCTGCTTCTGTGCCTCGATTTCGACCAGTGCCTCATCGACTTTGATGCGCTTCGTCCTTGGCGTCGCGCAGCCGGCGATAATGGCCGACAGCAGCAGCGTTCCGAATAGTCTGAAGTAACGTCTCGAGGACATGGGTTCGTCAGCAGTTCGAATGCCAGCCGTGAGTGATCCGTGACATGCGCAGGGTCAACGAGTCTAATATAAACTGACGATCCGCAATTTTGAAAGCCTCTTTAGTCGTCCGGCTGCAACGCTACCGGTAGCCACAGTCATAACTGTATCTACCGGTCAGGCGGCGGCCCGTGGTCAAAAAATCCCGGGGGGACCGATTGCATGACTTTGACGCGAAGACGCCCAGTCAGAAATTCGTTCTCTTTGCGTCAGAGTCCGTCCTGCACGACAAGTTCACTGACAATCGGAGAGACCCGGTGGGCTCGGCGGTGTATCAGGACAATTTCGTAGGTCCGGGTTCGAAGCCGGAGCCGGCGATAAAGATAAGGAGGAAGCTGCCGATCTGGATGGCATCGCCCTCACTCAGGATGTGGCTGGATTCCGACTCGCCGTTGACGCGGAGGCCGTTGCGTGATTGCAGGTCGTCGATGCGCCAGTCGTCACCGTCAAATCTGACACGGCAGTGGCATTTAGAAATCCACGGATGGGCAAGGACGAGGTTGGCGCCGCGGCCGCGGCCGATCGTGGTCTCGTCTTTAAGTCGATGCCAGAACGGTTGCTTATTCCGTTCGACCACGAGGAGGAAGCCTCCTGGCTCGGTAGGCGGCGGGTTGGCCAGCAACAGCTCACGGGTCATACGCAAACGCCTGATGTCACCTACGGCATCGCTGGGCTCCATCGATTTCTGGTAGGCCTGGATCAAATTTTCTTCGAGATCGTCGCGCATGGCAGATAGACCGCTCCGGGATCAGGGGGAAAAATGAGGGGCGAAATAAGGTAGACAAAATAATTATTTGTCTACAAGTAACAATTTATTAGCATTAGCGGGTACCCCCCTTGCCCGTGCGTGCGTGGCTCGCTTGCATTTCATTCCTCACCGAGTTCGGTGCGGAGTTCGGTGATTTCGCGGCGAAGCATGTCGATGACACGGCGGCGGTGCTGGTAAATTGTGTTTTCCGGAATCTCGAGGGCCTCGGTGACCTCGGCGGCGGGTCGTTTTTCAAGCACATACATGCGAAAGGAATCGTAGATGTACGGCTTTATCTTCGCCTGCACCCGTCGCAGTGCCTGCATGAGTAAATGCTGCTGCCACTCGCGTTCCCATTCGTCCTCCCACTGCCTGCCTGCTGGCTCCGGTATGATATATAGTTCCTGTGAGCTGTCGTGGCCCGGCTTCCGTGCCATGGTATACTTTCTTTTTCGCCGAAAGGCATCGACGATGCGGCTGGTGACGATGGTCAGGAGGAATGTTCGAAACCGGCCCCGCAGCGGATTATAGCTAAAATTGGGCATGACCCTGGTCAGGGTGATCATGGTCTCCTGAAGGACATCCTGCGCCATCTGCTGGGAACACCCGCGATTGCCGGCGAAGTTGAGGATGAAGGTGCGGTAGTAGCCATGAAACTGGTCCCATGCCTGGGCATCCCGGACGTCCTGCAAGCGCAGCAGGAGGCTTTCGTGTGTGACGTGTTCCATGGGTGGGAGAGAGGATGGAGAATGGTGCTAGTGCGCCGTCCCGGAAATTTTTTCCGGGATTTTGGAAATTGTCAGCTTGGGGCTAACTTCGGCAGAATGCAGATCGATTACGACTTCGTCCGTCCTTACTTTGGTGACATCGATCCATGCAAAATTGACTTAAACGAGATGAATAACGAAAACCTTTTATTGCCGAATATCAGTACAGAATTTCTGGGACGCCACACCAGCTCGACGAAGCCACGGAGGGCGAAGTTGGGTGAATGGTGAATGGGATGACGTACATGTTTACCGTCCGAAATGGTGCCCCAACGGCCAAGGCACGTTGGCGATGCTGAACATGCATGGGATGACGAATGACGAATCCTTAATCCCGCCCGCTCATGACTCACTCGCCGGCTGTTCCGGCCCATTGATCCGAGTTCCAGACGATTGCGGTGCGGTCGTCGCTGCAGGTGATAATGCGTCGGCTGTCAGGCGAGAAACCGACCCATCGTATGGCGCCGCCATGGCCCTCGAGGGTCATCAGTTCCAGTCCGGTTTCGACATCCCAAAGTTTGGCGGTATCGTCCCCAGCGCCGGTAATAATGCGCGTGCCGTCCGGTGAAAATCCGACGGCGTAGATGACGTCGGTGTGTCCCGACAGCGGTTTCGGCTTGCGTCCGGCCCAGGCGTCATGGAGTCTGGCCGTACGGCTGTTGATACCGGTCACGTAATAGCGACCATCGGGTGAGTAAACGGGTGCGGTCTCATCATCCGCCTTGCCGGGGTGCCCGGGATTCGTGGCCCGCACCAAGGGTAGCGGATGACGCGGGCGTTCTGTCTGCTGAAAGAAGGCATCGAGATCGATCCGATCGTTGCTGTTGTCCATGGTCTTGATGAATTTCTGGGTCTGCACATCCCAGAGCATGACGGTTCGGTCGCGGCTGGCGGTGAGGACGCGGCGGCCATCGGGCGCGACGATGATGCGGTAGATCGGTCCCTGCTGTCCGCTCATTGTCATGATCTTTTCGCCGGTCTTGGCGTTCCAGACCTTTGCCAGTGCATCGGCACTGCCGGTAATGACGTAGCGGCCGAGGGGATCGAAGGCGGCGTACAGAACCGGCTTGGTGTGTCCCTGCAGAATGATGCGCTTCTGATATTTGCGGGTATCCCAAAGGCGGGCGGTTCCGTCGATGCTGGCCGTCAGAATCTGGCTGCCGTCGGCCGACGGCACGATTGCCGTGATAGCGCCGTTGTGGCCCTTGAGCGACATGATCTCGATTCCGATCCCGGCATCCCAGAGGATCACGGTGCCGTCGTTGTAGCCGGAGACAACACGGCGGCCGTCCGGAAAAAAGGCGACCGCGCTGACGCCGGCGTGGCCGGGCAACGTCTTCACGACGCGGCCCGTCTTGCGGCTCCAGAGCTTGGTGGTTGTGTCGTTGCTGCCGGTGAGAATGAACATGGCATTGGGTGAAAAGGCGACGGCGTTGACGGTGTCACGATGTTCCTGGAGCGTGAGTATTGCCGTCATGACCGGAGTACTGGCGTCGACCTGCGGCGGCGTGTTGAGATTCACGATAATGGGTATGGCGCTGGAATCATCGAGAATGGCAGGCTTCGTGTCGACGCGGCCCCGCCCGGTTCCGTCGTCCCATACGCGGATGGCATTCGGGCCGATGTTGAGGTCGATCATAGCAAGATCGCCGCGGGTCTGCCACAGCATTGCCGTCCTGTCGGCACCGGCGGTGGCGACCAGATTTTTGTCCACAGAGACGGCGGCTGCCATGATTGGCGCCGTATGGCCAATGAAGCGCAGCCGGTGCATGCCCGTTTCTATATCCCAAAGCGAGGCGGTCCCGTTCTGCCAGCAGGCTACGGCGGTGCTGACATCGCTGGAAACGACGATACACTGAACGGCCTTGCCCGGGGCTTGAACGGTCAGGCGAGTCTGCGCAACCCGGCCGTCGTCGGCCAGGAAATCCCAGACGCGGATTCGGCCGTCGCCGGCAGCGGTAAGGACACGTTTGCCGCCGGGCAGAAAGGCCGCTTGCCGGGTCCCTTCCTGATGGTCGGATAGAATCCGCAACTGGCGTCCGGTTTGGCTGTTCCAGATACGCGCGGTGCCGTCCCGGCTGCCGGTGAGCAAGAGTTTACCATCGGGCGAAAAGGCGACGGACGTGATGGCCCCCTTGTGGCCGGCCAGAACCAGCGACTTTAGGCTGCAAAGATGATGGAGCCGTCCCCATTCCCAGCCCCGATACCGGACCGGGCATTTCTCCAGCTCTTTTTTTGCTTGGAAGAAATCGAATTTCTTGATGAGTCCGGTACAGCGGAGAATCAGGTTGAAGTAGTTTAGTTTTTCGATCTGTTGGCGCGCTTTCTCGGAGTCGGCCTCGGCCTGCAGCGCAATCTGTCGCTGGTTCTCGGCCTCCTCCATGGCCTCGTCTGTTTTCTTCTGTTGCTCGATTTTGGCCTTCCGTTCCGCAATGAACTTTTCCTTATCGGCTTCGGCCTCGTCGCGTGCTGCCTCGGCGATTGCCTGCTGCACTTCAGCCTTACGCCGTGCCTCGTCGGCTCCGTCCTTTTCAGTCTGGGCCCTGGCCTCGGCACGGATAGCGCGTTCCTTTTCCCGCTCCGCCTTTTGCTTTTCGTCTTCCGCGGCCTTCCTGGCGTCGACCGCGAGTTTGTGCTGCTTGGCTTCGGCGAGCGCCGCGGCTTTCCATTTATTTCGAAGGTCGGCTTCCTTTTGACGCAGCTCGGCTTCGACCCGGCTGGCTTCCTCGGCCTTGATACGGGCGTGTTTTTCGGAGATGCGGGCGGCTTCGACGTTCTCCTTTTCGGAGCGCACCCAGAAGAAGGCGACGGCAAGAGTCACGACGACGCAGGCGACGAGAACACGTGCGGCGGCAACGACAAATCTCTGCCGCCGTTTCTGCGCGGCACGCATGCGGCAAACGGCATTAACTCGATCAAGGAGGCGCTTGTGTTCGGGCATATCGGGCAGGAGCAGGGACTCGGCGAGATCGAGATCGCCCTTTTTGAGGGCGTTTCTGCCATAGGCCAGACGCGTTGTGGCTTCGCCGTCGGCGGCGGCCCGGTTTCCGCCCCACAGCTTCAGCGCCTCCTTGAAGCCGAAGAGGGCGCCGGCGTAATCGTCGTACTCCTTTTGTTTCACGGGCGCGGGCGAGGTCGTTGACGGCAGCCGTCGACAGGGCGATACTTTCGGCGTGCGAGAGGTAGGTTCCAATAGCGGCCTGGAACTCCTTGACATCGGCGAAGCGGTTGGCCGGCTCGCCGGCCATGGCGTTGGCGGCGATTTGGGAGAGTTCGTCGGGTCTTGACACCGGCACGATGCGGTTGGCCGCAGCGGCCTCGAGCATGTCCGTGACGGCTCTGCCCGCGTGCGGCGGCTTGCCTGTGATAACCTCGAACAGGATGGCGCCGAGCAGATAGATATCCGTGGGCGCGCCGATCTTTTCAATGTCACCGACGGCCATCTCGGGGGCCATGTATGCCGGTGTGCCGCCGACGCCACGGCTGGTGACCGCCCGTTCGGCCTTGCCGATCTTCGTGATCGAGATGGCCATACCCCAATCCATGACCAGGACTTCGCCATAGTCGCCGAGCATGATGTTTTCCGGCTTGAGGTCCCGGTGGATGACACCGCGCGAATGCGCGAAGGCGACGGCGTCGGCGACACGCATGAGGATTTCGAGATTCTCGTTACGCGTATTTTGACGGATAACAGCCTTCCAGGCGACACCTTTGACCTGCTTCATCGCATAGAAAAGGACGCCGGAATCCGTCGTGCCGAGGTCATAGATAGGGACAATGTTGGGGTGATTTAGATCACCCGTGACCACGGCTTCAGAGAGAAATTTGGCACGGGCATCCGACCTTTCGGCCCGGCCTGGTTTCAACATCTTGAGGGCGATGGTCCGATCGACGGAAGTTTGCCGTGCCTCATAGACGACGCCCATTCCGCCTTCGCCGAGGATCTTGATGAGCTCATAGTCAGAGGCGGGTTTGACTTCGGTTGCCGCATCGGCGACGATGTGACTCTTGATCACGGTCCGCGAAGTGTGGCTGTCACTGTCGTGTGACGAATGCGAAGGCGCCGCCGGCAGCACTTTTCCGGATGACTGTGACCAGAAGTTTCCGACACTCTCGGGCATTGCGAACGTTTCGGTCGCCTGGGCAAGCGGATTGCTGCAGGCCGGACAAATACCGTCGGTCACGCCCGTGTCGTCGACAGCGGAATGGCAGAATGGGCAGTCCTGCATGATTGAGGAATAGCGGGTTCAGCGGGTAAGCTGACGGCGTTGGTTCAGTCAGCCGGAAAACTATGAATATCCAAGTTTCTCAGAAGGGCTCGCCGCGGCGAGATGCGACGCGATTATTATGAATTGAAACTTTGCAGCCGGACGCTCGCCCTTCAAGGCGACTGATTGCAATCGAACCGGCCCCGCGGGCCCGGCGCTCCCGCTGGTCAATACAAAGGGAAACATGGGCGGCTGGTGGCCGGGCATAAGTAGCTGTCGCACGCCGCGTGTGCGGCAGTCCCCTGGATTCTGGCGACTGGGACGCCCGCAGGGCGCGCGAAGCGCTACTTCGCTGCCAACTCCAGCCAGCACATTGACGAACTGCAAACCTATGTGCCAGGAGAGCAGCCTTGATCCCGATCCGGCGGCGGCTCCTATGTAAAGGTACGGACAAAAACGGCGATAATTTTACGAATGGGTGCAGAAGGGGCCCAATCGAAAGTGACGGCCTATAAGAATAACACGTCCGCCCCGTCGTTTCCATGAATGGGACGGGTGCAAGTCGTTTGGCAACGTCCGGTAAAGCGAATATTCTACACGGCCGTCTATCGTTTGGTGGGGGGTAACTACTCAGGTGGAGGATGGAAGGTGGACGGTGAAGGGAGAATCGCCCGTCCATCTTAATATCGCATATTCACGGTGATCGCCCCTGCAAATATCGGTTTAGACGCTGAAACTCGGTCGCCACCGTCCGCCGTCCACCTTCCCCCTGAATAGTTACCTGAACAGTAACTTTGAGAGAATGGTATTTTCACGGTTCTGGAACTGGAAGGCGCCATGTCAAATCCAACGAGTTATCCGAAGATCAGCGATCTGGGGCTGCTTGATTACCAGCTGGAAATAGTTGAACGGCTGTTGGGCAATGTTCACGGCCTCATGGTTATGGCCGGACCGCCGGAGTCCGGCAAGACGACCGTGTCGTACACGCTGCTGCGGCATTTGGCCGAGGCGCCAGTGCGGGTTGTGAGTATTGAAGAGCGGATCGAGCACCTGTTGCCGAATGTGAGCCAGGTCGGCGTTGACCGGGAGATTGGTTTCGACATGAGCGCGGCGGTTTGCGCCGTTATGAACCATGACCCGGACATTCTCATGATCGGCGAATTGGCGGACCGCGAGACGGCGGCGCTGGCGCTACGCATTGCCCTGACCGGTCACATGGTTCTGACGACGATGGCGGGGGATGATGCCGTCTCGGCAATTTCCGATCTGTTCAATCTGGGCGTGGAACGGTATTTGATCGCCGATGTGCTGCTGGCAATCTGTTGTCAGCGGCTCGTCGGTACGGTATGTATGGAGTGTGCAGGCTCGGATGCGCCGGCGCGCGACCACCTGCGCCGCCTGGGGCTGAACGAAGCGGGAACACCGGCCGCTGATTTCAAGCGCGGTCGGGGTTGCGCCGCCTGCAATCAATCGGGGTGCGGGGCGCCGTCACCAGTCTACGAGATTCTCGAGATTACCCCCGAGCTGCGCGAACAGCTCCGCAAGGACGTTGCGCCGGCGCAACTGCAGCAACTGGCGGCCGAGGTCGGCTATCGTGATGTGCGGTACGATTTACGACAACGCGTCACCAGCGGCTGCGTCACCGCAGCAGAGGCATTCGGCGTGTTGCAGGGGATGGGGCAAGAAGTGGAGTGATGGAATAATGGAATAATGGCGTGAAACATTCAGGGACTCGAAGTACGGGTTTAAACATCGCAGGGGGGTGCCGAACTGATCCCTTCTCCCCTGAAACAACTCATAATCGATCCATTCGTAATCGATATTTGGCTGGCCGGAGATTACGTAATAGATCGATCGCGAGTTGTTTTTGCCTGCCAAAACTAACAGCGCCTGACAGCCGCTGAATAGTGACATCCAACATTCCAGGACTCCACCATTCCAATGCTCATCAGTCGTCCATTTCAGCGAGTGCGGCGCGGCGACTGAGGCGAATGCGGCCGCGATCGTCAATGTCGATCACTTTGACGGTTACGCGGTCGCCTTCGGTGCAGATATCCTCGATTTTCTCAACGCGATAATCCGCCATTTCCGAGATGTGCAGGAGCCCGTCCTGGCCGGGCAGGACTTCGACGAACGCACCGAAATCCTTAACGGTCATCACGAGACCATGATAAACCTGGCCGATCTCCACTTCCGAGGTCAGGGACTCGATTTCCTTGACCGCTTTGTCCATGGAATCGCCGTCACTGGAAAAGATGCTGACGGTGCCGTCGTCCTCGATATCGATCTGCACGCCGTAAGTGTCGGTGATGCCACGAATGACTTTGCCGCCCGGTCCGATAACGGCACCGATCTTTTCGGGGTTGATCTGCATTGTGTGAATGCGCGGAGCGTATGGACTGATATCGGACCGCGGCTCGGCGATACATTCCTTCATCTTGTCGAGGATCTTCAGGCGTGCGTCCTTGTTGCGGAGCATCGCCTCATACAATAGGTCGATGGAGATTCCGGCGATCTTGAGATCGAGTTGAAAGCCGGTGATGCCCTCGGTGGTGCCGGCGACCTTGAAATCCATGTCGCCGTAATGATCTTCACTGCCGAGGATATCTGTCAAAAGAATGGTCTTGTCGCCTTCGATGACGAGCCCGCAGGAAATACCTGCGACCGGTCGTTTTATGGGGACGCCGGCGTCCATCAGGGAGAGGGTGGCCCCGCAGATGGATGCCATTGACGTCGATCCATTGGATCCCATGATTTCGGAGAGGCAGCGGACGGTGTAGGGATAATCATCCGGTATTATGCGGGCGACGGAGCGCTCCGCCAGGGCGCCGTGGCCGATTTCCCGGCGGCCTGGGCCCATAATTCGCCCGGTCTCGCCGACGCTATAATGTGGAAAGTTGTAATGCAGCAGGAAGCTTTTTTCCGACTCGCCGCCGGTAATCGCATCACTGCCTTGGCTGTCTTTTGCGGAACCAAGCGTTGTGATGACGAGCCCCTGGGTCTCACCGCGGGCGAAGAGGCTGGAGCCGTGGGTCCGCGGCAGGAGCCCGACCTCGCATTCGATAGGGCGGACTTCATCCGCCGCGCGGCCGTCGCTGCGTTTGTTTTCGTCAAGCAGCAGGCGGCGAATGGTCGTGCATGTCAGTTCTGTGAACGCCTGCTTGAGAAAGCCCTGGGTGTCCTCCGGCTCGCCTTCGAAGCGATCCTGTATGGCCTCGACCATCTCATCACGAAGCGCGTCGAGGGCTTTATAGCGTTCGTCTTTGGCGGGAATGAGGCACGGCTCGCGGATTCTGCCGGCACAAAATTCGTTGACGGCTGTGGTGATCTCCGCGGGTACCAGCTTCAGTGCCGGCTCTCGTTTCGGCTTTGCGGCGCGGGACGCGAGATCGTTCTGGGCATCGATCTGCTGCTTGACGATTTCGTTGGCGAACTCTAGCGCCGCTCGCAAATCCTCCTCGCTGAGCTCGTCGGCAGCGCCTTCGATCATAATCGTCTTGTCGGCAATGCCGGCGTAAACTAGATCCAGATCGCTATCGGCCATTTCCGAGTGTGTCGGATTGGCGATGAATTCACCGGTTGTGCGACCGACCCGGACGACGCCGATGGGACCGTTGAACTGAATATCAGAGACCATAAGCGCCGCCGAAGCGCCGAGCATAGTGAGGACGTCGGCTTCGTTTTCACCGTCGGCGCTAAGGAGGAGGGCCTGGATCTGAACATCGTCGATAAAGCCTTTGGGAAAGAGCGGCCGGATGGGGCGGTCAGTCATCCGGCAGGTCAGAATTTCCTTTTCCGAGGGGCGCCCTTCGCGTTTGAAGAAGCCGCCGGGAAAGCGTCCGGCGGCGCTGAATTTCTCGCGATAGTCGACCTGGAGCGGGAAGAAATCGAGACCGGGGCGCGGCTTGTCGGAGCAGGCGGCAATGAGTACGATGGTTTCGCCCTGCTGAATGGTGACGGCGCCTCCAGCGAGGCGTGCGAGTTTACCGGTTTCGATGGTGATGGAGCGCCCGGTCCCGATTTCCACAGTTACATTTTCGACTGCCATGATGTGATACCTTCTGCAAAGTTGGCGCCGGGTGTCGCGTATGACGCGGGAAACCCGAACGCTTAATGTTGGCGCTCCGTTTCGAGCTGCGGCACGGTTGTCCGATCAAGGGAGCAACGAACCGTGACAACGCATCATCGACATCCGGTCACCGGCGTCGGAACACGCATGGCGGGACCGATTAAGGAAAGGCAAGGGGAGGAGGGTGGGTACTCCACGTGGAATCGCGGTATAAACGCCCGAATACCAATCCGGGCGTTTATACCGCCATTCATTCCACAATCCCCCGCTTTCAAAGCGGAGCAAAAATCCGAAGCAAGTAACATTATTTGATAAAGAGTGGATTTCAAGTGGTTCTGACGAACGGGTTCTCTGTCATTTCGCGCCCGATGGTTGTCGGCGGTCCGTGCCCCGGAAACACCTCGACGTCGGCCGGCAACGGGTAAAGGACTTCGCGGATGGATCGGTCCAGCGTCGTCCAGTCGCCTCCGGGCAGGTCGGTGCGGCCGATGGACGATTGGAACAATGTGTCGCCGGCAATCAGTTTTCTATCCCCTTCGAAGTAATAACCGACACCGCCGGGCGTATGTCCCGGTAGTTTCAGTACGGTATACTCGAGCCCGGGGATCTTCTCCTCAAATGCCGGTTGCGTCGCCGGCAGGCCCGGCACCGGCGGGACCAACGGCAGAAAGGCATTCTCCGGGCTCTGGTAAATCGGTAGGTCATCGGGATTCAGGATGACCGGAAGACCGTAGTTGGCAGCGATGGCGGGCACCGCGCCGATATGATCGACGTGTGCGTGGGTGAGAAGGACCGCCCGCGGCGCCAGGTCATGGGCCGCGATTATATTTTGGATCCGCTCCGGTTCCGAGCCCGGATCAATGACGAACGCGTCACGGTCGTCGTTCCAGACGATGAAACAGTTGGTGTAAAACAGGCCGAGTGTTAAGGACTCGATATACATAGATAAATATCTGCGCCGCGGCATAGAGAGTTAATGGTGCGAAAAAATCCGTTCGGGTGCGTGGAAGAGGGCGACGCCGAGGTCATTAGCGCGGCTGACAACCTCGGCGTCCTTGATCGAGCCGGCGGGCGAAATGATCGCTGTAACGCCGGATTTCGCGGCGACCTCGACGGCGTCTGGAAACGGAAAGAAACCGTCGCTGGCCATGACGGCGCCGGCGATCGACTCGCTGCCGGCATACTTGTTTGCGAACTTCCATACCGCTTGCTCGACAGCGCCGACGCGGTCCTGTTCGCCGGTGCCGACGGCAAGGGATTGACCGTTGTTGACAATAACGACGCCGTTGGAGCGGACATTGAGATTGATGT
The DNA here is from genome assembly GCA_963582235.1 of Lentisphaeria bacterium. Lineage (GTDB taxonomy): Bacteria > Verrucomicrobiota > Lentisphaeria > JABSQK01 > CAJWLW01 > CAUZRT01. Next base: position 6,597 of record CAUZRT010000011.1, on the reverse strand, counting down.
ACCAGGCGGTCAGGAGGTCTGTCCGTTGTCGGGCGGTCGCTATTACGGTCGATTCGACATTGCCGAACTTCTTGCTTTCGGCGGTGGCGGTCTGCAGATCGTCGACGCCCCGGAGATTGGTCAGCAGCGGATCGGCGATCACGAGCGAACCGTCGGCAAGCACTTTTATGGTCGCCGCCACGGCTGCATTATCACCGACGTACCGGGGCAGCGACGCCGGATTCCCGCATTTCAGGATACGGATGTGCCGGTTCAACTTGTATGCCTCGTGGTCATTAAAGACATTCAGCGCCGCATCCGTGAATGCGGGCGCGACGACGCATTCGACAAACGACGACATGATTTCTGCTGCGGTCTCCGCATTGATCTCGCCGTTGAAACCGATGGTGCTACCGAAGGCGGCCCGCGGGTCGCAGTCCCGCGCCTTGATATAGACATCCTTGACCGTGTCGCCGTCGACGGCGGCTGCCGCGCCGCTGGGATTGACATGCTTCATACAGACGCAGGCGGGCACGTCGAAATACTTGCAGATATTGAGCGCATAGGACAGGTCCTCGAGATTCGTTTGCGAAAGACCGCTTTTCCCGGTTTTAAGGACCTTCATTTCGCCGATGGGCGCGGCGGTATCGGCGGGTCTGTAATATGCCGCGGTCTGGTGCGGATTGGTGCCGTATCTCAGGTCATCGACTTTCTCGAAAGTACGTCCGAGGATTTCGACGGTGTCGGCGTATTCGCCGGTGTGTTTGGTTAGGTAGGTAGATCGCGAGATGGTTGCGTCGCTCATCTGGGGGCCTCTTTGCGTGAAACGTGAAACGTGAAACGTGAAAGATGAAAGGTAGTGCGTAAAACGTAAAGCGTAAAACCATGCGTACCTTTTCGGTTTTCAATCTGCCACTGCATTGTATTCTTTGGCGAGTATCGCCAAAGAATACTTCACCAGACGGCCTTGTAGCCTTTCGGAACGAGGTTCCAGCTGGGCCCGTAGACGTGGACCCGGTTCGTCTTTTTGCCGGCTTCGTCGACGACGGGCTGGCCGGCGTGGATCCATGTGAGAATGCTGCCCTCGAGGTTATGTGCGTCGAAGTCGAGGCGCCGCAATTCCTTTGCGTACAAGCCGCTGCGATAGCCGATGGTGCAGTAGGTGACGATGGTCCCGGTCCGATAATGATCGCGATGATGCTCGAACTCCGCTACCGTCAGCGCGTCTTTGATCATTGAAACTGCCTGTTCTTCTTCGGTTCTAACATCGATGAGCACGACGTTGCGTTTTGCCATCATTTCGAGCAACTGCACGACGCTGACGGCCGGCGTGTCGGCAAACGACCGGCGGTACTCATTGTATCGGCGCTCGATGGCCGCGGTCGGGTCGGGATCGGTTCTCCCGTCTTTGTCGCAGCCTGAGCAGAGGATGAGGCCCGAAAGGAAAAATGTTACGTGGTGGCGCTGCATTGGTGGAAGAATAGAGCAGGATCGGAATGCATGCCGTAGCCGGTTAGACTCAGAAGATCAACGATTACGAGTAAGATACATGATTTAAGAAATCAGAAGCGCGGGTTCAGCCACCCAAACACTTCGACCATGCGTTCAGCATCGACACTAGGCGCGCGCGTCTTGCCTCACGGATCACGTGATAATCTTACTCGTAATCTCAACTCCTCCTCCTGCACGTTAAACAAGTACCGCCAGGTACGTCCTTCCTTCCCCTATCCCAACTCCTCGAGTTTTCGGTCGACAATCTCGCAGAGCGTGTGCAGAAGCAGCTTGTGCGCTTCCTGGATGCGGGCGGGGGACCCGCTATCGATTATGATCTCGACATCGGCCAGACCCTTTGCCTGGCCGCCGCCTTTGCCGAGAAAAGCCACGGTCTGTACATTCATCGAGGTTGCGATTTTCAGCGCGGCGATCACATCCTGTGAGTTGCCGCTGGTCGTGAGACCGAACAGTAGGTCGCCAGCCGCGGCGTGGGCTTGCACCTGGCGCGAGAAAACCGTATCGAAATCGTAGTCGTTGGCGATGCAGGTGAGCAATCCCGGATCGCTGGACAGCGACATTGCCGGATACGGTCGCCGTTCACGGGCGAAACGTCCCGTGAACTCTGTTGCAATATGGGTGCCGTCACTGGCGCTGCCGCCATTGCCGCAGAAGAGGAGTTTGCCGTTGGCGCGGAAGCAGGTAACGACCTTGTCGGCGAGCTCGACGACGGCCGGGACGAATCGACGCAGCCGCCCGGTCACTTCAATGGCCTCATCGATGCATGCTTCGGCAATGGCTTTGTCATTGGGGTTCATGGTACAACCAGAGGCATGTGGTTTTGGGTTTTCGGAAATCACAACCATATTCTATAACACCGAGTTTTGTTGTGCAATAATGAGCCTTCATGTATCAAGAGACGAGCTGATCGCGCAGGGTTTGGCGCCGGACACGGCCGCTGAGGTGGCCGAATACCTCGCTGCGCTTGATTCGGAGATACCGGCTGCGGAGCTCTGGCAGGCGATTGTCCGCGACGTCCTCGAGCCGGCGCAGCCTCCGGCAGTGCATGCCTTTCTCCATGCCGCCGTGTTTTGCGATTGGGCCGCGGCCGCGGGTCCGGCGCCTGCCTGGTTTCCATCTGGGGAGTCCATCGCCGCGACCAACACCGCCTGGCTGATGGTCGAGTCCGGTAACGACACGTACGAACAGCTCTATGACTGGTCAATTCGCGAACGCGCCGCATTCTGGCAGACGATGATGATGCGCCTTGCCATCCGTTTCCGGACGCCTTATGAGGCGATTCTCGATTCCGGTAACGGTCCTGAACACCCATGCTGGCTGGCAGGCGCGCGCCTCAACATCGTGGACAGCTGTTTTCAAGGGCCGGCGGAGTCCGCGGCCGTCATTTATCAAGTTGAGGATGGCGCGCTCCAGCGGCTATCTGTGGCTGAGTTGCAGGCATTGACCTGGCGGGTTGCCAATGGCTTGGCGGCTCTTGGCCTCGAGGCCGGGGATCGCGTGGCGGTTGACATGCCGATGACGATGGAGTCGGTGGCCATTTATCTGGGCGTCATTGCTGCCGGCTGTGTCGTTGTTTCCATCGCCGACAGTTTCGTGCCGGACGAAATTCGCGTGCGCCTCGACATTACGGAGCCGGGCTGTATTTTCACCCAGGATGTCATTGTCCGTGGCGACAAACGGCTGCCGCTTTACGAAAAGGTTTGCGCTGCCGCCGGTCCGCGGGCCATTGTCGTGCCGGTGGAAAGTGCGGGGCCGCTTGCATTGCGGGAAGGGGACATTGAATGGGACGACTTTCTCGGCGAGGACACGCCGTTCGATCCTCTGCGGCGGGCGCCCGGCGATCACATCAACATTCTCTTTTCCTCCGGCACCACAGGAGAGCCGAAAGCCATACCCTGGGACCACACCACGGCGATCAAGAGCGCTGTCGACGGGCACCTGCATCACGATGCTCGTCCCGGCGATATTCTGTGCTGGCCGACCAATCTGGGGTGGATGATGGGCCCCTGGCTGGTTTTTGCCGCCCTGGTGAACCGCGCCACGATGGCGCTGTACTACGGCGTGCCGACGGGGCGGGAGTTTGGCTGCTTCGTGCAGGGCGCCGGCGTTACGATGCTCGGACTGGTCCCGAGTATCGTCAAGGCATGGAAATCCTCGAATTGCATGGTCGGCCTGGATTTCACCCGTATCCGTTGCTTTAGCAGTACGGGTGAATGCTCGAACGCCGGCGATATGTTGTTTCTGATGGCGTTGGCCGGCTACCGGCCGATTGTCGAGTATTGCGGCGGCACTGAAATCGGAGGCGGCTACATCACCGGCACTGTTGTCCGGCCCGTAGCGCCCGGCACCTTTTCCACCCCGGCGCTAGGAACAGAACTGGTCATCCTGGATGATGGCGGACGGCCGACGGACAACGGTGAGATCTTTATCATTCCGCCGTCCATGGGCTTGTCACAAACGCTGCTGAATCGCGATCATCACGACGTCTATTACGCCGGGACAACGTCGGGGCCGAGCGGCGAACTGCGGCGGCGGCACGGCGATCAGATCGAACGATTGGCGAACGGCTATTTCCGCGCGCACGGGCGGGTCGACGACACCATGAATTTGGGTGGCATCAAGGTGAGCTCGGCGCAGCTGGAGGCTGCCGTAAGGAATGTGGACGGTGTCACGGAGACCGCTGCGATCGGTGTATCGTCGCCCGGCGGTGGCCCGAGCGAACTGGTTGTCTACACCGTCCTGGACGACAACTGCGCGGTGTCCGCAGACGCACTCAAACCGACGATGCAGGCAGCGATCCGGGAGAAGCTCAATCCGTTGTTCAAGGTGCGCGATGTTGTGGTCATTGACGCACTGCCGCGCACGGCGTCCAACAAGGTCATGCGCCGTCTCCTGCGTGCCGAGTACGAGGACAAGGTGCAGAGTCAACCATGACCTTTGCGTCAAGATCTGACCGTCAGGAGCCAATGCGAACAATCATAATAACTGGAGCGGGCAGCGGTATCGGCCACGGGGTGGCGGCGTGCCTGGCGGGACGGGGATACGCCGTGGTTGCCACCGACAAGGACGAGAGCGCCGCGGCGGCAACGGCGGCGTCCATCCGGCATGCCGGCGGCGCAGCCGCCGCGTTCGCTCTCGACGTAACTGACGAAGCGGCCATTGCCGGCTTCATGACCGGGCTCGGCGACCGCCCGTGCGATATCCTGTTTAACAACGCCGGACTTCAACACGTGGCGCCGCTGGAGGAGTTTCCGCAGGCCACCTGGGATCAGCTTATTCGCGTCACCGTCAACGGCACCTGCATGATGACACGCGCGGTCCTGCCGCGGATGCGGGCGACCGGATTCGGCCGCATCGTCAATACGGGCTCGATTCACTCGCTTGTGGCGTCGAAGTACAAGACCGCCTATGTGACGGCGAAGCATGCCATCGTCGGTTTTTCAAAGGTCGTTGCATTGGAGACGGCGGACACGGACATTACCATCAACACGATCTGCCCGTCCTATGTGCGGACACCGCTGGTCGACAAGCAGATCGCGGCACAGGCGGCGTCCCACGGGATTTCGGAAGAGGACGTCATCCGCGAGATCATGCTCGAGCCGATGCCGAAAGGAGCCTTTGTAACCTTTGAAGAGATTGCCGGAACGATCGAGTTTCTCGCCGGCGCCGCGGCCCGTAACATCACCGGCCAGACAATTGTCATGGACGGTGGCTGGAGCTGCCGGTGAGGGGGATTGCGATTTACGATCGAGGACATGAAGAGAAAGCTAGAGCATGCATCCCATGAGTATTGACCCGGACAGCAACCGTATCTATTGGGACGCACTTGCCGACGAGTATCAGGCGTCGACGCGCATATCGACCGACGATTTTCACTTCGGTCCGCTCCTACCTGGAAACCGGGAGCTGCGGGTGCTCCCGCGTGATGTGGCTTCCCGGACCTGTCTCGAAATCGGCTGCGGCGGCGGCCAGAACAGCATCTATCTCGCTAAACAGGGCGCCCGCTGCACGGCGATCGATATCTCCGAGCAGCAGCTGGTGCACGGCCGACGGCTGGCCGCGACGGCGAACGTGGAGGTCACCTTCGAGTGCCGCGACATGGAGAAATTGGCTGACCGCGGCCTCGGCACTTTCGATCTCATTCACTCCACACACGCCCTGCCGTTCACGGCATGCCCGGAGCGGGTCGTCGCCAACGCCGCGGACATGCTCGGCGCCAGCGGTATGATGGTCCTGACCCTGAGTCATCCCGTGTTTGCCGGCGAGTGGCTCGAGGTCGACGGCGAGGGGGCCGGGCTGTTTTTGCGGGATTATTTCCATCCGGCGGCGGACGTTCGGTTCACAGGCGGCGGCGACAGTTTCATTCAATCCTGTGCCCATCCTATCGGGACGACCATCGACTGGCTGATACAGGCGGGGCTCGCGGTAGAGAGCGTATTGGAGCCCGAGCCCCTGCCGATTCCAACCATGACGAAGACGGCGATCCTCGAGCGTGTGCCTTACGACAGCGCTGCGTGGCGTGAGCTCTATGAGCAGATTGCCCATGTGCCTGTGGTCGTCATTTTTGTCGCCATCAAAGAGAACTGACCCTGTCAGGCCGTATCACTAGGAACTATTTCGGAGCATTGCTGTCAAATATTTCTATTCCTCGGTATTATCGCGGCGGGATTTCGGCGCTATTTTATCCTTTTTTCCGTGGTGGCGGGGCCAGAGGTGAAGTTCTTGGGAGCGTCCACTGCCTCGCGGTGCGCGGGCGGCTTATGGGTGGCATAAATACGACCGATTCCAATCATCATTTCGGCGAACAACACGGACAAGTTTCTGAGGATTGTCCGGCCCCGCCACGGCGGGGTCAAGACATAGGGAACCAGCCGCATCATGTCGCCCGGGACGCGGCCTCCCACATTTCCGGCAATTCAAGCCGCACACCGAACATCACGTGATCCGTCAGCCGAGGACTGGCACGTGGAACGTGACTCATGTGGCTGATTACTCGCTCTGTTTCAGGAGAGAACGTCCGATGCAGCAATCAGATATTCAAGAACTGCAGAACAACATCAAGGCGGCGGCGGCCTTCGTGAGTCCGCTGAAGGTGGAGGTGGGACG
>CAUZRT010000010.1:0-24043 GCA_963582235.1 Lentisphaeria bacterium | reverse complement strand
TTTCCCGGCTGAAACTAAAACATTTGGCTCCGCTTCGCCGGCGGACTTCCCGAGGGCAGAAGATAACGGACAAGAAACCCCATCAACCCAATGCCGGCCAGGGTCAGAAGGATCGCATACACGGTCGCCAAATTCCGCGTATGCGCCGATCGGAAATACCCGCGAAACTGATAGGGATAGAGTTGGAGAATGCCCGTTGTCTGAGTCACCATAGAGCCTTTCGAGTTCGCACCGGTTCGGGGTTCGGGGTTCGGGGTTCGGGGTTCGGGGTTCAGGATTCAGGACTGGGTCGGATCGGACAAATCCGACCTAGTCCTGAACCCTGCTATGCCCGCCGAAGCCTTCGCGAAGGCGGGAACCCTCAAAACCAAACTCACACTCCGATCACTTGATCCTATCCGCAATGGAATCCCATGCCTGCCGATCGGAATCGCTGCGGATATGAGGACAAAAGCCGAACTTCACATACAAGCGAATGGCCGGGATGCGGAGGGCCGCAGTCGTCAGATAGGCCCGACGATGGTCTAATTCGTGCAAACGCTCACAGACTGCCGCCATCAGCGGCTTGGACAAGCCGCGTCCCTGCATCGCCGGCAGGATAGCGACCCAGTGCACACGTCCGAATACCTTACTGCAGTAGTTGTTGTCGAACCACGCAGTGGCTGTACCGATCGCCCGGCCGGCACCGTCCATGAGATAGAACTGCCGCTCTGTCAGCGCCGTGTAATTGTTTTTAAATGCCCGGACGAAGAGTCCTTCGGTATCGTGCAAGTACACATCGGACTGCTGTTGAATCTCCGTCCAGCACGCCGCGTCGCCGGGTTCATACATGCGCAGCGTGTAGGGCTTCGGCAGTTCAAACCGCGGCAGCGACCGCAGATCGTCGCGAATCATCGCGACTGGGGTTTGCTCGTCCACACTTCCCTCCTCGAGGCGATTCGCTCCGCATCCGAATTCCGTATTAGTGACTGACCGAAAACCCGCGATTTCCCGATCCGCAGCGGAGGCCCAGTGCAAGGGGTTTTCGTTCAGACACGCACTCCCGATCACAGCAACTCGACACCGACGGTATTGGCGAGAAGCAATCCTTTCTCGGTCAGTCGCAGTCGATGCCGGTCATCGGCAAGCAACCCGTACTCAACGAGACTGCGGATCTGCGGACGCCGCAGTTCCAGGTAGTCAAAGCCGGTCATCCGGCGGAATGCCCGTCGCGTCCATCCGCGAACCGTCCGTAGCCCGGTGATTAGAATCTCGATAGCGCGCCGCTCGGCTTCCAGGTGATCGGCGGCAGGCGCCTCGGCCCGGAACCAACGCGACAAGTCCGGCGGGTTCATCCACCGCGTCACACCATCGAAGTAACAGGCAGCCGGCCCGGCGCCCATAAAGCGGCCACCCATCCAGATCCTGCAATTGTGCCGGCATTCAAACCCGGGAACGGCATAATTCGATATCTCATATCTGCGGAGTCCGCAGCGCGCCGCCAGGAAATCGCCAGCGAACTGCCACATCTCAACGCTTTCCTCGTCGTCCCGCTCGAGCACGCCGCGCCGAGCCAGGGGCGTGCCCGGTTCGACCATGAGCGAGTATGTCGAAACATGAACCGGCTCGAGTTCGACGACTTTCTCGAGATCCGCCGCCCATTCCCGCATTGTCTGCCCCGGAACCCCATAGATGAGATCGCAATTGTAGTTGCGAACGCCACAGGCCCGGAGGTTTTCAACGGCCCTGTAGATATTGCGGATCTCCCCACCCCGGCCGATGCGGTCCCGGATCGCCCGTGAGAAACTCTGCACCCCGATGGAGAAGCGGGTGACACCACTGTCCAGCAGCAGGCGGATCTTTTCCCTGGTCAACGTCGAGGGATTCCCTTCGATAGTGAACTCGTGGCCGGACGCCAGCTGAACACTGTCATGAATCAGCGTCATTAGCCGCTGCAATTCGGGACCCGGAAAAAACGTCGGGGTGCCGCCGCCCAGATATATTGTTTCCAATGGCCCGCATGCCAACCCCTTCTCGCGCATCTCCCCGGCTAAGCGCCCGAGAAACCGACTGCGAAGGGCACTGTCGGATTTGGCCAGCGAATAGAAGGCGCAGTAATCGCACTTCTGCGGGCAGAACGGCAGATGGATGTAGAGGTCGGCGAAGGGAAGCATGGGAACTGAGGGTGAATGGTGAATGGTGAATCGTGAATCCGACGAGAGTAGCAAAGCCTCTCCAGCCGGTGCCATCAGATCCGGCCGCGCCGGGCGGTTAAAAAATATCGATATTAGAGATACATTAATATATTCCGGATGTCGAGCTTTGTGACCGGTAAGGAGACGATGATGTGGAAGAAGTGGCATTACAGCCTCATTCTCGGAGTTGTTTATGTGGCAACGTTTCATTTCTGGATGATCTGCCCGAACCGTCCCTGGGTGATCGCCGGCGGGATTGGCGTGTGAAGTCATTCTGACCATCGGCATGATGCGGGTGTGGCCGTATTTTGTAAATCGCTGGGACCGCGTATTTCACGGCCTCGTTATCATCGATCTATTTCTCGAGGCCACCATCATCGCGGTACACGACCACTACGGCTTTTACTTGTGCGCACTGGCGTTTGCCGTCGTTGTCGGCGGCTACCGCGGGTGGGCGATAAAGAGACGCACCGCCCGCCGTCCAAACCAATGCTGCCGGCACCATCACACAGAAAACGGCCCAGAAGACCGGCTGAATCGGTGTACCGAGTCAGCATCTGTCAAAGGCCCCCGAGGCTTGGTGACAAAATGAACATCCTCCGATTCGTCCCAGGCATCCTCGCGTTGATGCTGGCCGGCAACGGTTACGCCGAATCGACACAGGCGCCGCGCGACGCGGTGCCCGCCTACCAGGCGCCGAAGCTGGTGTTTGCCGGCTGTGTGATCGATCGGTTTCGCTGGCGGAACAAACTGATCGGGTGGCGGTATGGCCGCGATACGATCGGCACGGCACTGACGTCGTGGCTCGAGGTGCCGGCCGAGCGCCAGTATTTTCTCACCAATTGCGTCGCCGCCGAGCTGCGCGAACTGCTTACGGAACGGTTACCGGCAGTCTTGCGTGAGGACGATACGCTGCTCTTCTATTTGGGCACGCATCATCTGCGAAAGGGCCGCATCCTCTTCGCGCAGCGTGATTACATCGAGGATCATAAACTGGCAGAGTGGCTGTCGCGGATCCCGCAGCGAATCATCTTCATGGCCGATGTCTGCTACGCCGAACGCATGGAGCGAAACTGCGCGTTTCCCAGAAATATTTTTCGGATCTACGGTTCCAAAACCAAGCAACTGGCACCGGAGATAGATTTGGACGGACGATTCCGCGCTATGCTCCGCTTTTTCGAGGACACGGATCGCATTGTGCGCAGCGAGTTGGGTGCGGACCACACGCTGTACAGCATGATGGGCTACGTATTCCTGCACTCACTGCTCCTCGAAATGCGCCGGGGTCCGATGGAAATATCCATGGACAGCCTCTTTCGGCGCATGCATGACGAGCAGGTCCGGCTGCGTCATTTCACCCGGCGGCATTCCAAGACACCCGAACTCGTGGCCTACAATGTTCACCCGTGGCCCCTGGCAGCTGTCCTCAGCCGCCTGCCGGCGACCGGGGCCGCGTCCGCCTTCCGCCCTTCGCTACCCACACCCGCACCGGCCCCGGCTGAACCGACAGCCGCGAGACGCGGGCTCGCCTGCCGGACCGTCGAGGAAATGCTCGAGCTGCCTGACCCCGACATTGACATCGCGTACGGCAATCTGCTGATCGGCAAGTGGTATGAAGCCGACATCAAGGTCCACGACTACCTCGCGCAGCTGGACGGGATGGCTGCGGAACTGAAATCGCGAATCGAAGGAAAACGGGATCCGGACCAAATCGTCCGCCTCATCAACAGCTATCTGTTTGAGGAAAAGGGATTCATCGCCGAGGCCGAGCCGTACAACGAGGACTTCCTGCTCCATGATCTGCTGCGCACCAGGCGCGGCCGCTGCAGCGCCCTGGTTGCCTTGTACATGGGACTGGCGGAACGTGTCGGGCTGCCGATGACGAGCGTCTGTGTGCCGCAGCACATTTTCGTGCGCTGGCATCAGACCGACCGTACGTCCGGCGGTCTGTGGCGGATCCCGGCGACATCCGCCGATCGCACCGCGGCCCACTCGAATATCGAAACAACGAAGCGCGGCACAGCGTTGCCCGACGAGATTTACCGACAGCGATGTGGTCGGGAAATGACGGAAAAGGCTGTCAGTTTCTACCTACGCTCCTTGACCAAGAAAGAAACGCTTGCCACCTTTCTCAGCCCTCTGGGTAGCGCCCTGCGCGAGCAGAATCGGCTCGACGAAGCGGTGGCCGCCTGCCGGCTTGCCATCTCCGTCAACGTCAATGATGCCGAGGCATGGAATAATCTGGCCATGACCTATCGTATGCAGGACATGGCTGAGCTGGCCATTGCGTCTTACCGCAAGGCACTGAAAATCACACCGGATTTCGCGGAGGTCTGGAACAACTACGGCTCCGTTGAACCGGACCTGCCGGAGCGAATCAATCATTACAAGAAGGCGGTGACGCTGAAGCCGGAACTGGAAAAAGCCTGGCGCAATCTGGCGATGGCCTACTTTGATCACGGCGATTACGATCTGTCCGCCATGTGCGTCCGCCGCTACCATGGTCTCGGCTACCGCATGCAGCCGGATTTTCTGGAGACGCTGAAGAATCGCATGGATTAGATGTAAAACGTAAGACCGGACGCTTGGTGGCCAATGCGGGATGCCTGTCACCCCAATAAGTTCGACAAGTCCGAGCAGTCCCATTGGTCTTAGCCGGCCACAGGGCCACGCCCAATACCAACAGCCCCGTATGCTACTACTGCTAAGTAACGCCCGCGTCATCGATCCGGCAAATAACGTCGACGAGATCCGCGACGTCGCCATCGATGATGACCGGTTGGTCAATCCCCGGAGCGTCGCGACCGATCCGGCTGACGAGACCGTCGACCTGGCGGGAAAGGTTCTCTGCCCGGGGCTCCTGGACATGCACGTCCATTTCCGCGAGCCCGGGTACGAGTACAAGGAAGACACCGAAAGCGGGACGCAGGCAGCGGCCGCAGGCGGCTTCACAACGGTCGTCGCCATGCCCAATACGGATCCGGCACTCGATAGCGTCGACGTCATTCACGAACTGCAAGAACGGATCACGTCGACCGCCCGCGTCCGCACCCGCCTGACGGCTTGCCTGACCAAAGGGCGGCTCGGCGTCGAGTTGACGGATTTCAACCGGCTCGCTGCGGAGACCGCGATCGTCGCGCTTACCGACGACGGCGACTGCATCGCCGACTTCGACTTGATGCTGGCCGCCGCCAATCAGGCCCGGGCGGTCGATCTGCCCATCACCGATCATTGTCAGGATTACGCGGTCGATGGCGGTGGCGTCATGCGACTGGGTGAGGTTTCCAAGATGCTGGATGTGCCGGGCATGCCGGGCGCAGCGGAAAGTAACATGGTCGCCCGAAACGTCGAGCTTGCGCGGCGGACCGGCGGCCGCTTCCATATTCAGCATATCAGCTGCGAGGCCTCCATTGATTGCCTGCGGCAGGCACAGGCAGAAGGGCTTCCGGTGACGGCGGAGGTTACGCCCCATCACTTGTGTCTGACCCACGACATTGTGCCGATCATGGGCGCCAACGCCAAGATGAACCCGCCCCTGGGGACCGAAGCCGACCGCCGGGCGTTGCTGGCAGCCCTGGCCGACGGCATCATTAGCGTTATCGGCACGGATCACGCACCGCATGCGCCCGCGGAGAAGGCGCGAGGTCTCGTCGAGGCACCGTTCGGGATTCTTGGATTGGAAACCGCCTTCCCCCTATCCATGACAGAGGTCTACCACAGCGGCATCTTGACGCTGGCGGAGCTGATCACCCGCTTCACCACCGGTCCCGCCGCCGTATTGAATCTAGATGCCGGAACATTATCCGATGGCGCCGCCGCGGATGTTACGATCTTCGACCCCGATGCGGAGTACGCAATCGACATCACGGCATCCGTATCAAAATCGCGTAATTCTCCGTTTCACAACCGGCGGGTAAAGGGGAAGATTCTCGGTACGATCTGCGGCGGGAAATGGGCCTACCGGGATGCGACGATCAAATAGAATCCCGTTCGAGAATGCGCGAGTCCAACGGCTGCCGCTACCTGGTCACTGGTCCGAAATGTGCGGCAATGCCTGTTTCGGAAAGCTCGAATATGGTGAGGTCATACGTCACCTCGCCCGCCTGGTACAAGGGCAGCAGCCGATGCGATATGCTGGTACTTGGTATACCGTCTCAGGCGGACGCGATTGGTTAATGGATCGGGAAACTCCGGCTTCCATCGCACTCGGCTTCTGATGGTCGCAGTGGGATCGCTGGTCATCTCGACGGTGCAGTATTCGAGCCGTGCGTGAATGGTCACGGGCGTGGCGCTCGTTGCTGCGGCGGTTGGGGTATCCGGGGAATCTACATCATAGCCGACGGAAATGTCGCACTGCCCGTCCCCGTCATTGGCGAACGGGTTGTATGAGGCAGCAATGAAGGTAAACCCGAGCCGGCGGTTCACTCGAGATGCAGTCCGCGCCTCAGTCCGCACCGATTCCAAAATCAATCTCACAGCCACGGATGCACTCCAACTGTTGGATTCTGCGACGACGGATGCCGTCGCCATCCCGTGATTCTGCAGAAATGGCCAATTCATGAGGTCAACCAGCGCAATTCCCGTGCCACCAAACGCCGTCGCGGATGACGGCAGAGAACGCCGATCCGCGTCTCCGACCGGAAGAGGATCGGCACGGAAACTGCGGGGATTCGGGTCAATGGTTTTCTACGGAACATCAACCAGAAACCAATTGACCTCCGGAACGGTCGAAACAGTGTCTTTACCGCAAAATCTGCTTAACCAATAGAAAAATCCAAAATCCGGCAATGTTTGATTTTTTTTCCGCACTGCGGCTTTAAAAATCATCCTATCGGGCTTACCTTAAAAGCAGTAATAAAGTTTCGGAGATAAGTGTGAACTGATCGAAATGTTTCGCGACCGATAGTTCTTCGTCATCGTGCGCCACCCACTTCCCCCGGCAGAGACCACTTCATTCTTTATTTTGCGCAGATTTTCAGCTGCTGCGGTTACCCGCCCGGCAGTGTTTAGGATATAAGCTCAGTCCCAGCCCGTCCAGCGCGAGTCCCTGGTCAAACCGCATTCCGAAATACGCACGATGCATTTCCGAGGAATTACCTATGTCAGACGAACCGGCCACGCCCCAGATTCCCGTTCTTGAAAACGGTGATGAATCGGGACTGACCTACGACCAGAACAGCATCACGGTCCTCGAAGGGCTCGAAGCCGTCCGCAAGCGGCCGAGCATGTATATCGGCGATACCGCCGAGCGCGGCCTGCATCACCTGGTCTACGAGGTTATCGACAACAGTATCGATGAGGCGCTGGCCGGCTTCTGCAGCCACATCGGCGCCACCATTCACGTTGATAACAGCATCACGGTGACGGATAACGGGCGTGGTATCCCGGTTGGTATACATGAGACCGAAGGCAAGCCGGCCGTTGAAGTCGTCCTCACCATGTTGCACGCCGGCGGTAAGTTCGACCACGAATCCTATAAGGTGTCCGGCGGTCTGCACGGTGTCGGCGTGTCCTGCGTTAACGCCCTGAGCGAGTGGCTCGAGGTCGAGATTCGGCGCGAAGGCTCGGCTTACCATATGCGTTTCGAGCGCGGTGAAACCGTCGCACCCCTGACCAAGGTGCGGCCGGCCAACGATACCGGCACCGAAATCACCTTTCGACCCGACCCGGAAGTCTTTCAAATAAGGGAGTTTAAATGGGACATTTTGGCGAATCGCCTGCGTGAACTGGCGTTCCTGAACAAAGGGATCACCATCGTCCTCAGCGACGAACGCCCGGAAGAGGGGGTTCGGACCGAGACGTTCTTCTACGAAGGCGGCATCATCGAGTTCGTCGAGCATTTGAATTCCGGAAAACAGGTCCTCAGCGATGTCGTCTATGTAAAGGCTGAAAAGGACGACGTCGAAGCGGAGGTCGCCCTCCAGTACAACGACGGCTTCAACGAAAACATCTTCAGTTACGCCAACAACATCAACACCATCGAGGGTGGCACCCACCTGTCCGGATTTCAGTCGGCGCTGACCCGGACCATCAACAATTATATGAAGAATCTCCCGGCGTTCAAGAATGAAAAGCCGGTAACTGGCAACGATGTCCGGGAGGGTTTGGCCTGCGTCATCAGCATCAAGGTTAAGGAACCCCAGTTCGAAGGCCAGACTAAAACCAAGCTGGGCAACAGCGAAATCCGCGGCATCATGGAACAAATCATCAATGAAGGTCTCTCGACCTACCTCGAAGAGACCCCCCAGGAAGCCCGGCGGATCGTCGACAAAACGCTGCTCGCCGCCCGGGCGCGGGAAGCCGCGAAACGGGCCCGGGACCTGACGCAACGCAAAGGCGCCCTGGAAAACTTCTCGCTGCCGGGAAAACTGACGGACTGTTCCGAGAAGGATCCCGCCCTCTGCGAAATCTACATTGTCGAGGGCGACTCGGCCGGCGGCTCCGCCAAGCAGGGACGGGACAGCCGCTTCCAAGCTATCCTGCCCCTCCGCGGCAAGCTGCTGAACGTCGAGAAGGCGCGCCTCGACAAACTTCTGAACAACACTGAGATTCAGGCCATCATTACTGCCGTCGGCTGCGGTATTGGCGTCGATGACTTTGATCTTGAACGCACGCGCTATCATCGCATTGTCATCATGACGGATGCCGATGTCGACGGCTCCCACATCCGGACACTGCTGCTGACGTTTTTTTTCCGGCACATGAAGCCGCTGATCGAAAAGGGCTATGTCTATATCGCCAAGCCGCCGCTCTTCAAGGTCAAGCGTAGGAAGCAGGAGGACTATATCGAAACCGAGGAGCAGTTGGACAGCTTCCTCATCGAGCACTCCATCGAGGACCTGAAGGTCACCTATGCGATGGACAGCGGCGCCGAGCTGCCGATGACAACGGTCAAAGAGCTCATCGATATCGTCAGTGAGGTCCGCCATCTCTCCACCAGCCTCGTGCGCCACGGCATACAACCCGAAGTCTATGTCACCAACCGCAAGCCGGATACCGGTGAATTCCCGATCGCGCGTATTGCCGTCCGCGAAACCGACGGCTCCTTGACCGAGCACTTTGTCTACTCGGACAAGGAAGAAGCGCGATTGATCGAAGAAGTAAACGAACGCCTCGAACCGGTCGCTGCCGCCCGCCAACCCGAAGAAGCGCCGGCGGAACCTGCAGCGTCCGCAGCCGATGCCGAAGAAGCGCCCGCGAAGCCTGCGGAGTCCGTAACCGGCGATAACCCGGCGCTGGGCAGCCTGCATCCGGCCATCGAAGTCACGCGTATTTACGAGGCCACATCCTTTGACGCTGTGGCCCGCAATCTCGAGAAGCACAATCTGACCGCCACTCAGTTTTTCGGATCCGACAGCCCCCTGTTCAAGGTCGAGAAGAACGGCGATGAGGAGTCGGTGCAGGTAAAGTCGGTCATCGAACTGTTCGAGCGGATAAAGGAAAGCGGACGCCAAGGCATTCAGATTCAGCGATATAAGGGGCTCGGGGAGATGAATGCCGACCAACTATGGGAGACGACCATGGACCCGGAGCATCGGAAAATGCTGCGCGTCACGGTTGATGATGCGTTCGAGGCAGAACGCATATTCACACTGCTCATGGGCGACCAGGTCGAACCCCGCCGCAAATACATCGAACGTTACGCCCCCACAGTGAAAGACTTGGATATTTGAGTTTTCCATTTCTCCATTACTCAATTAGGATTTGATCATGGCAGACGAACCAACAGCGGCACGTGATTTACCGGTTAATATCGAAGACATCATGCACACGGCGTATCTGCAATACTCGCTCAGTGTGAACGTGGGCCGGGCAATTCCCGATGTGCGTGACGGCCTGAAGCCCGGCAACCGCCGGATTCTCTATGCCATGCGCCAGCTTGGCCTGGGCCACGGCCGCCCGTATACCAAATGCGCGACAGTCGTCGGCGAAGTCATCGGCAAATACCATCCGCACGGGGACCAGGCCGTATACGACACCCTGGTGCGTATGGCCCAGGATTTCTCGATGCGCTGTCCGCTTATCGACGGGCAGGGCAATTTCGGCAGTATCGACGGCGATTCACCAGCAGCGTACCGGTATACCGAATGCCGCATGGAGCGGTTGACCGAGGAGCTGCTGATCGACCTCGACAAGGACACCGTCGATATGGACGTGACCTTCGACGAGAAGAATATGGAGCCGAAGGTGCTGCCGGCGCGCTTTCCGAATCTTCTTGTCAACGGCGCCACGGGCATCGGTGTAGGCATGGCGACCAACATCCCGCCGCACAATCTCGGCGAGGTCATCGATGGCGTCGTCCATCTCATCGAGAATCCCACGGCCGACGCCAAGGCGCTAATGCAGTTTATCAAGGGTCCCGACTTCCCGACCGGCCACGGCATCATGACCATTCGCGGTAAGGCCAATATTGAGGAAACCAAGGATGGCGCCGAGCGGATCATCGTCACCGAAATTCCGTATGCCCTGAACAAGGAAACGCTGATAAAGAAGATCGCTGAACTGGTCAACGAAAAAGTCATCAGTGGCATCTCGGGACTGAATGACGAGTCCAGCAGCCGGACCGGCATTCGAATCGTGATCGACATCAAGCGCAACGCGATGGCCAACGTCGTACTCAATCAAGTCTACAAACTGACGCCGTTGCAGACGAGTTTCGGGGCCCAGTTTCTGGTCGTCGATGTCAATCGGCCGCGCACCATGACCCTGCTCCAGGTGCTTCAGGCTTACATCGATCACCGCTTGCAAGTCATTACCCGCCGCTGCCGGTTCGAACTCAAAAAGGCCGAGGCGCGGGCCCACATTCTCGAGGGGCTGCTGATCGCCGTCGACAACATCAATGAAGTCATCACCACCATCCGCGATTCCCGAACCCGTGAGGATGCCGCTGAATCATTGATTGCCCGTTTCGAATTGACCAAGCTGCAGACGAACGCCATCCTGGACATGCGGCTGCATCAGCTCACCGGGCTGGCGATGGAAGATGTCAAGACCGAGTACGACGACGTGCAGCAGCGGATCGCCGAGTTGACGGAGCTGCTTTCCAGCCGCGAGAACCTGATGGGCGTCGTCAGGGATGAATTGCTCGAAGTGAAAGAGAAGTTCGCCGAGGATCGCCGCACGGATGTTATTATGGGCAACAATGAAATCAACATTGAAGATCTCATCGAGCGGCAGATCTGCGTCATTACCGTATCGAACACGGGCTATATCAAGCGCCTGCCCCTCGACGCCTTCCGCACCCAGCGGCGCGGTGGCAAAGGCGTTATCGGTATGCAAACCAAGGAGGATGATTTCGTCGAGCACCTGTTCACGGCGTGTACGCACAACTATATCCTGTTCTTCACCAGTAAAGGGCTTATGCATTGGCTCAAGGTCTACGAGATTCCCGAAGCGCAGCGCGCGGCGCGCGGCAAAGCGATCGTCAACCTCGTCGAAATCGAGCCGGAAGAACAGATACGGGCCATGCTGACGGTGAATGACCTCACCGATCCGGACCGTTCCCTCCTCTTCGGCACCGGCAAGGGCATTGTCAAAAAGACGCACCTGACCGAATACAAAAACCTCCGCCGTACCGGCATTCGCGCCATTGCCATCGACGAGGATGACTGTCTCATTGACGTCAGCCTGACCGACGGCACGCAGGAGGTTATACTGATCAGCGCACAGGGCATGGCGTGCCGTTTCAACGAGAACCAGGCGCGGCCCCAGGGTCGCGCCACCCGCGGGGTCAAGGGTATCAGGCTCGGCAAGCGGAAGGATGACGCCGCCGTCGCCATGTGCGTTGTCGAAAAGGGCGTGGACATCCTCATCGTCACCGCCAGCGGCATGGGAAAACGTAGCAATATCGGCACCGGCATCGCCGAACAGGACAAGGAAGGCGGCGGTTACCGGCTGACAAACCGGGGCGGCAAGGGCGTCACGGGTATCCGTCTGAAAGCCGACGACCTCGTCGTCGGCGCCCTCCTCGTCGAGCCCGGCGACGAGATTATGATTACCACGGTCAACGGCCAGATGGTCCGCATCAGCGTCGACGAAATACGCACCATCGGCCGCGCCTCCCAAGGGGTCCGCGTGATCAATCTGCGGGATGATGACAAGGTCGCCGGCATTTCCCTGATTCAGGAGCTCATCCTCGAAAACGGTGACGACGGCAATGAAGCGCACGGCGACGACTTAACCGCCGGCGATCAACCCGTGGTAGCGGACATTTCACCATCGCCTGCGGACTCCGCAAGCGACACACCGATTGCGGATGACGTACCGGATGCGGACGACGACACTGACGCGTGACGCCGCCCAACGCCCGATCGGAGCTGCGGTTGGGCACGGAATCTGAACTTGAAATTGCCTGTCTGCCGACCGCTTGGTTCGGCAAGGTTCTGTTTCACGGTTCGGCTGACGAAATAGAATGCGGAGTCCGCAGGCGCCGTCGAATCCATCGGGCAGGCTTAGAGAACGCCGCCGCTGAACTCCTCGTTCCCCCGCGTGTCCTTATCTTTCAAGGAGTACATGTTTAGCTCAGAAACACCGCTCCTTCTGGAGCGCCGGTAAGGCACGCACATGCCATTCGCCCGATTTACGCCCCAGCCAGAGCGCCGGGATGCCGGTGATCCAGGGAATGCCCAGAAGGTAAACACGTACCTCACGAGAGCCAGGACTCGCGATGTCTCCCCTCCCCCAAGTCCCCCATTCTCCCGGCTACGCCCTCCGTGGCCCAACTTCCCATTCTCCATTCACCATCCCCCATTTCCGGGATAGCGCACTGGTCTCCTGTATCGCCGGGGTTGTGTCGTCCATCAATCATGAGATTGACGGATCGAGGCAATTGGAACGCCTTTCAACGCCGAGATCGGAAAATCGAAAGCGGACAGGTGTATATTAGCCTGACATATTCATAAACTTCGCAAATTTATGAATATGTCACTTTCGCTGTACCAGCAGTTATCACTGCTACACGAAAGACGTGATGTTTCGTGCTTTCGCACGAATCCCGTATGCGGGATGGCGTCACCCCGTTAGTTGTTGCAGAGCAACAACTTCATCGCGTGACCGCGTAGAGACGTGGAACGCGACTCGCACGCGGCGGCCCCCGGGGGGGGGATGGATTATTCACGCATCGTGAATAATCCAGGCTTGGACAACTGCAAACAACCTTGTCCTGTTCAGCGGGCGGATACAAGAGGCAAATTGAATGGCCGACGAGACTCTGAAGCAATGCCTAGAAGATCTGCGAACCGAGATCGAACGTCTCGAGGCCGGCGACGAAGCGGCGAGAGCGCGGTTGAACCGGCTGGTGACAGACATTGAGCGGCGCCTGGCAGCACCAGATGACGCAGAACACGACGCCACCCTCGTTCAGAACCTCAAACAATCCATCGAGCAGTTCGAGATCGAACATCCCCGGGCTACCGGCATCCTCAACCAGATAATAATCACCCTCAGCAACCTGGGGATCTGAGCGCGTGATGCCAACCGGTGACCGAACGACGCGACTGCCATTTAATTTGGAACGCAGTTTCAGGGGCACGGCCCGCGGCAGGGCGGGGTCGACAATATTCAGAACTCTGGGATGTGTACCGGACGGACGAAAGCAGCACAGGCCCCCAGCCTGTGAATTCAAATGCCGGAAGCCTGCGCTACAATTGATCCGGCGTCTCACTTTCCCTTACTTTTTGTTTTTCTTGCGCCGCGCCTTCTTCGCTTTCTGGCTGATCGTACGGTTCTGCCCACCGCCACGCATGAACGGGGCGCCGCCTATATTCATCAGATCGCCCGCGGTCATGCCCGGCGCCCCAGCGAAGTCGGGCGCGCCGCCGCCGTCACCTTCGCCCAGCCCCATCATCCGCGCCATCTTCGCGAGGTTCGAATTGCTCATCAGCTTGCGCATCGCCTCGAAACGCTTCAGGAGATGAACAACTTCCACTATCGCCCGGCCGCTGCCCTTGGAAATTCGATCCCGCCGCGACGGCGCGGACAGCACCTCGGGGTGCTGTCGTTCATGCGGTGTCATGGATGAAATGATCGCTTCGTTCTGCGAGAGAACGCGTTCATCGACCTGAGAATTGGCCATTAATTGCCGGGCCCCCGGCAGCATCTCGAGAACTTTTCCCATACCGCCGAGGTTTTTCAACTGCCGGAGAACGTTCATAAAGTCCTCGAGGTCGAACTGGTTCTTGAGCATTTTCTGCTCGAGTTTTTCGGCCTCTTCGACATTGATCTTTTCCTCGACCCGTTCGACAAGGCTGACAACATCTCCCATTCCCAGGATCCGGTTCGCCATGCGATCCGGATAAAACGCCTCGAGATCGTCTATTTTTTCGCCGATGCCGAAGAATTTGATCGGTTTGCCCGTTACCCGGCGCATGGACAAAGCGGCACCGCCGCGGGCGTCGCCGTCCAGCTTCGTTAGGATAATCCCGGTTATGTCGAGGGCTTCATTAAACTGGCGGGCAACGGAGACGGCTTCCTGCCCGAGGGCTGCGTCAGCGACAAGCAGAATCTCGTTCGGCGGCACCTGCGTCTTCAGCTTGACCAACTCCGCCACCAGGACTTCGTCGAACTGGAAGCGGCCGGCGGTATCGAGGATGAGCGTGTCGTGGCCGTGATGACGGGCATAGTTGCGGGCTGCGGCGCCGATAGCCGCGACATCCTGCGTCTCGCGGTCGGCGTACACGGGTATGTCGATCTCACGCCCGAGGATCTCCAGCTGATCGATGGCCGCCGGGCGATAAACATCGGCCGCGACCATCAGTACCCGTTTGCCGGATCTGGCGAGGTTAGCCGCAAGTTTCGCGGTGGTCGTGGTCTTGCCGCTGCCGTGCAGTCCGACCATCATGATCGCGCCCGGAAATCCCTTCAGTTCGAGCGGCACATTGGCTGCCCCCATCAAATCGGTCAGCTTGTCACTGACGATCTTAATGGCCTGCTGGCCGGGCTTGATGCTCTTGCCGACTTTCTCGCCAAGGCATTCAGCTCTGACCTCGTCGACGAAATCCTTGACAATGTCATGATTCACGTCGGCATCGAGGAGGGCCAGTCGTACGTCGCGCATGGCCTCGTCGATATTGCCTTCGCTCAAGATTCCGCGGCCCGTGAAGTTGCGGAAGGTGTTCTGAAGCTTGTCTGTCAGGTTATCAAACATATTCACACGTAAACTTGCGCACAATCGCCGATCTCGCAAGTCGTTGTCTCGGGATAGACTCCCAACCGCCCATGGTACGCCGTCGCCAATCGTTCACAATAACGGTCCGCCTCGGCTTTCTCGACCAAATGGATCGTAATACCGCCGAATCCGCCGCCGCTCAGACGGGCGCCGAGGCAGCCAGGCAAGGAACGCCCCGTCTTGACGAGGATGTCCAGTTCAGCACAGCTGTTTTCGAAGTTTTCGCGTGAACTCTCATGGGACTCGAAAAGCAGTTGCCCGAATGCCTCAAGATCGTTCCTGCGAAGCGTTTCCAACCCACGATGCACACGGTCATTCTCGCCGACAATGTGACGCGCTCGCCGGTAGGTCAAGAGTCCGAGGTTTTCTCGAGTTTCCTCCAGTCGGGCGGGACTGACATCGCGAAGCGATTTCACACTCTCGGCTTGTTGCCCCAGTATGGCGGCTGCCGCTTCGCAGCTTTCCCGACGCTGGTTGTATTCAACTGTCAAATCATGCCGGATGCCCGTGTTGGCAACCACGAAAACGGTTGTCTCCGTGAATGGCAGCGTCTCCACGTTCAAGGATCGAAAATCCGTGTAAACGAGATGGTCACGCCGCGCGTTGATGGCCGTGAACTGATCCAGCAAGCCGGTGTTGGCGCCAACAAAATTGTTCTCGGCCCCCTGTCCGATGCGCGCCCATTCCTCGGGATTAAACGACACCCCGAACAAGGCCCCGAGCGCGTAAGCCACGGATATTTCGAGAGCGGCCGAGCTGGCCATCCCCGCGGCCATGGGAACGGAGCTCAGAATCATACCGTTGAACGGACGGACGTCAACATTGCGCCTCTGCAATTCGCAAAGAATGCCCTTTATGTAATTGCACCAGTCACCGGGTATATACATATCCATCTCGGCGAGGTCAAACTGCCGTTTCGATTCGTCGCGGGCATCCTTGATCCGACAGATCGTACCGGTCGTTGCACCGGCAGCAGCGAAGAAGGTTCGCTGCGTAACGCCGCAGCTCAACACGAAGCCTTCATTGTAGTCCGTATGATTTCCCAGGATTTCAAGACGTCCCGGGGCGCTCGCCAGGACCTGTGACTGACAGCCAAAGAACTCGTTGAACTGCTCTTGGATCTTGTCTTTCATCCAAACCCGAAAAACCGCTTGGGGTTGTCGTAAACGATTCGCTGGACCAGATTCTCCGCCACCGCCATCGGCACGCGCCCCGCCTCAACCATTCTCCCGACGACACTGCAGAGGACGCGACGGAACATTTCGTGACGTGAGCCGTAGGACAGCAGTTTGCGAGAGTCCGATACCATGCCCGGAAAATTGGCCAGAAGGTCGGCCTCGGCGATGTACTCGAGCTGCCGTGCCATACCGTGCGGCGCATCGTTCCACCACCAGGCCGGTCCGACGTTGGTCTTGGCACCATACGCGCGGGCCAACGTAGTGATGGTCGGCTGATGCGTCGGATCGACGCAGTAAAAAATAATTTTCAACTTGTCATCGAATCGGTTCAGCAGGTCCTGCAGTGGTTTGACAATATCGATTGATTGGCTCGATACGTCACCGCCAGCATCGGGACCGATATCGTCAAACAAAGCGGTCCGCACATCGCGGACGGCGCCAATGTGGATCTGGAGAACCCAATCCTTTTCACAATCCATGGCAGCGACCTCGTTGAAGATGTAGGACATATACGCGATCTCCTGGTGCTGCTCCAATTTCTTCCGGTCATATGCAGCCCGGAATGCGGTGTCCGCATCGGCTTCGTCAACGGCATAAGCGTACGGGATTTCAACCCCGTGGTCGCTGGCAAGACAACCGTGCTCGGCGAAATGGTCATGCGTCGTTCGTAGCGCCGCTATCACATCGCCGATATTCTTGAAGGTGCCGTTCACCCGCGTCTCCAGATCAGCGATGTAGCCTCGCCAATCCTTCTTGAAGATGTTGACGGCGCGGTCCGGCCGGAAGGTGGGCTTGACGACGGTGTGGTCGAGAACGCCGGCAAGGTTCTTGTGGTGTTCGAGCGTGTCAATGGGATCATCCGTGGAACACATGACTTCCACGTTCATGGTTCGAAGAAGTGCCCGCGGTTTCATCTCATCGCGCTGCAATGCCTCCCCGGTGCGATGCCAAATGTCGGCCGCCGTGCCGGCATTGATCAGGTCGCCGATCGCGAACCGTCGCTGCAAGTCCAGGTGCACCCACTCATACGTCGGGTTACCCGCGAAATCGTCCCATACAGCGGCCGCTGACTGCCATTTCTCGTCGTTCGAACGGTTACCCGTGATGTAATCCTCGGCAATACCGCGTTTGCGCAGCAATTCCCATACATAGTGATCGGTGGCACATTCGGCCTGCCAAATATCAGTGTAGTGTCCGTTTTCAGAAATCTCACGGACATCGGCGTGGTTGTGGGGATCAACCAGGGGCAGACCGCTGACCCCCGGATACAACGACGCTGCGGATGCGTTGTCAATGAGATAGTCGTCGCCCAAAAATTTGCTCATTATGACCTCGAATCGAAACTAACCGTTGGCCACAGCAAATATAGTAATATGATGATTCCCAACTTGCCAACCCGTAGAATGCGTTTTATAATTCCACAGTCGAAAGGCTTCGACCAAGCAGAGTGTCGTGAACGATTTCTTTACGCTACCGGCCTCGATGGCACGGGCGCATGACCGTCATGTCAACGGATCACTGAACTTTAAGGAGATGCTGCCATGGGCGACAACCTAGAGAATGCAGATGCCATAACCGACAGCTCCAAGCGCGACAATCTCACACATCGAATGTCGAAACTGCTGGGTTTGCCGGTATCCAACATCCAGATGTTGATGCCGATGATCCCGCAAGAAGAAGTGGACCGGCTTTCCGTTCTGCCCGACGACCAGTTTCTATCCGAGAGCGCTAAAGTCATTAATGCGGCGCAACAGATGCAATACCAGGAACAGGGCGCGGGCGGCGTCATCAGTACCGCACCCGGTATCGATGGCGGTGTTGAAACCGAAGCAATGCCGGAGGCGACCGCTGCCAGCCCGAGCCTCGAGATCCCGAGCACGGGGGACGACGGCGTACCACCGGCGCTCACCCTCGACCAACCGGCACGGAAGCGGCAAGCGAAGCCGGAAGGCAAAAAGAATATGATCGTGTTTGCCGCCGGGGGCGTCGGGCTGCTCATTTTTCTCGGCACCGCCGTGGTTTTCATGATAAGTCTGTTGAAGGACCCCGAGAGCCCGAGCCCCGATAACGGCGGGAGATTCGTGGACGACGAGGAATTGGTCGATCCTATGACGGATGAAAACGACCCGCGGCACCCGCAGTGGGCGCTGAAGGTAAGCAAGCAATGCAGCCTCGAGGTCGATAATCCACAGGTCTTTGTGGATGTTACCGATCAGTTTACTGTCGAGATGTGGTTGAAGCCCCTGGTATCCACCCGCGGCATGATGCCGATTGCAATTGCCGGCACCGGCGAAGGGGAATCGTTCAGCCTGACTGTCGAGCCCGCGGCGATGAAGCGGATGACCGTTACTTTCAAGACGACGGGCGTGGGCAAGGAACCCGCCAGGAAGGAAATCCCGCAGACCACCAAATGGATCCATCTCGCCGGTGTTTATGATGCCGACGCTGCGGATCGGCTGCGGCTCTTCGTCGATGGTAAGCTGGCAGCAGATGGTTATACAAGAAAAGCGTTCGCACCACCGGAAGGCTACCGGTTGACCGTCGCCCAGGGACAGGAACAGGCGGCCTCGCTTATCGATGATGTCCGGCTGTCGTCCGCAGCCCTGTACACCAAGGATTTCAAAACGGAGCGCATCTTCAAACACGAAGCGGACACGATTTCGTGGCTCCTTATCGAAAGGCGCGGTCACCGGATGATCGTAGACTTGGCCCAGGACGGCGAGAAATACGAAAACTCATGCGGCGAGTGGATCGACATCAGAAAGCATATCCACAAGATTTTGATAAAACGAGAGTTTGTGGAGTTTCCGGTCGCACTCCTCGTTGCGCTCGAGAAGGCATACGGCCCGGATTTTCGCGATCAGTTCATCAAAGAATGGGAAACAACGAGCAATAAGAAACGCCGGGATTACCTGGTGGAAATTGGTTACCAGCCGCCCGAGTAAGCCGGCCCCAGAAAGTTCAGATACGGCTCGCCCCGGTTGATTCGTTGAATGTAGAGGGCGAGTTCGCGGATGTGATAGTCCCCCCACATGCTGGCCTCACCTTTCGGTATCCGACTCCCGTCGGGCACATGATCCCAGCCGTTCGGTCGATGGTAAATTGAGTGCAGCAGCAACCCCTGATGAGATGCATCGGTGCTGATGTACGGCTCATCCATCAACGTATCGGCAACCGTCAACCCCGCCTGCCAGTACCTGTCGCCGGCGCCGGCATCTCCCTCCCCCTGCAGATACCGCCCCAGCCGCAGCAGGCCCTGCGCAGCGATAGCGGCGGCGGAACTATCGACCGGCTCGATGTCATTGCCGGGGTCCGACGGCCGCTCCCGGTAGTCGCCTAAGCGATGCAGGCCGAGGGCGCCTGTGTCCCAGAACGGGATCCCGTCCGCGGTTGTGTGTTCGATGTAGAAGTCGCACGTCGCCCGTGCCGCCTTCAGCATCAGTAACCCGACCTTATCCCGGCCGCCAAATGGCGCCAGTTCCGAGTCATCGAGAATGCGAACGAACTCGAGCTGTTCGGCATAGCCGCACATGATCCAGGCAAGTCCGCGAGTCCACGTCGAAAAAGGCGAATACCCCTGCTGTGAATTGGGGCAGCGATAGACGCCATTGTTGGGGTTGAAAATGCTCTCGTGGGCCACGCGTCCGCGGCAGTCGTATGCATCCCGATCCTCGCCGTAATAGACGGCGAACTCAGCCGTCGTGCGCGCGTGGTCGAAAAAGCGGCGGAGAAGCGAGACGGCCTGATCCTGCTCGTCCATGAGCACATGGCCCAGGCGGTGCGCCAGCACCAACGCGCGTAACGAGCGAATGGTGTCGGCAAACAACGAATGCGGGCCGTTGAACGAGTATATATATCCGGTACCTCCCGAAATCGGCGTCCAACGTCGAGCCTGGACTGCGCCGGAGCACTTCAGTGCCAGTTCGTAGAAATGCTGCTCCCAGGGATCGGGCGTGATCCGGCCTTCCTGCATCAGCCGCTGCAAGTTACCGTAAGTACTGACGTTGTTGAAGCCGTGATCGTGGACACCTCCGTGCGTGATATGCGCGGCCATATGCTCGACGGTGGACTGCCGGCCGTAATCGAGAAAGGATTGGTCGCCGGTCCCGTCAAACTGAAGAATCGCCGACCCGTACTGGAATCCCTGGGTCCACTCCGTCCAGCCTCGGGAAGTGTAGATGCCGCGGATGGTGAAAACGGGAGCACCCTTCTCGTTCGAATAATGGTCGGCGATCGCACGAATCTTCGCTGCCGACAGGTACCAGAGCCGGTCGATTTTGTCTTGCAAATCGACGGCCTGCAGTGAAACGTTGATGTTCATGACTCTCTTCGCCTTCGAATCTCGAAGCAATGATTGCCCGGCACTGGTATCGAGGTCAAAATACAATAATGGATACGCTGGAACCACCAGCCACAGTACTCCATGCAATTATACACCGAAAAGAAACTCCGCCAATTGCGTGCGATCAGAGTTTGTATCGCATGGCAACATATCGCCAGGCCTGTCGCACGGCCCTCACTGGTCCGCAATCTGAATCCGGGGCGGTTGAAAAACAACGGCGGCATCGATGATTTCCGAGCGCCGGCCGGCCACCACCACGACGTCCCCAATCTCGAGTGTTAGGCCGGGATCCGGACCGGCGATCAGATGATCGCCACGATTGACCGCCAGCAACGTCAGCCCGTATTTGTTCTTGATGTCCAACTCCGCGATACTGCCCCCGTCCGCCGATGACTGGTTGCCGACGCGGAACGTCGCGATTTCGAAACCGGTGAACGGCAGTTCCTGCGTGTCGGACAGGTTCGGGGCGGTGCCGCGAAACACCCGATAACTGTCGGCGCGAACATCGGCAGCGAAAAGCTCAATGATGTCCACCGGAATCCAGTACTTCCGCAGAACACGCACGAATATTTCAATAGATGTCTCGAATTCCTCGGGGATCACTTCATCCGCGCCAAGCGCTTGCAGCGGGCCGACCTCGCGAACGAAGCGGGTCCGCGCGATGATGTAAACGTTGTCGTTCGCTTGGCGGGCGCCAACCGTGATCTTCCGCGTTGCGGCGGGATCGGGAATCGTCACCACGACGACCCGAGCCGCCTTCAAACCCGCATGCGACAACACGGCCTCGTGGGACGCATCCCCGAAAAATATCGTCTCGCCTCGCGCCCGTTCCGCCCGCACGGTTTCGGCATTCAGTTCAATAATGACGTAGGGTATCCCGCCCATCTTTGCGGCATTGGCCAGATTCCGCCCGTTCAAGCCAAAGCCAATTATGATAAGATGATCGTCCAAGGCCGCATGATCCGTCATTTCCTTATCTGTCTCAGCCGCCTGGATGCCCTCACGCAACCTGACCGGCAGCGGCAGCTTCGTGGACCAATCGGCGACGGCGGATGCAGCCATCATGATGAACGGTGTCACCGCCATTGTGATGATGCTGACGGCCAGAATGCATTGATACAGGCCCTCGCTCAGCATTGCGTGATCCTGACCCGTCTTTAGCAGAATGAAGCCGAACTCGCCGATCTGAGACAGGGCAATCCCTGTGAGCACGGCGGTTCGTACGGAAAACCCGATCACCATGGTGGTTACGGTTGCGATGACACACTTGCCGACCATCGTCAGAAGCGTCAACCCAAGAATCAGCCCCAAATGTCCGGCGAAGAACTCGAGATTCAGCAGCATCCCGACCGCGACGAAAAAGAAACTTGAAAACAGATCACGAAACGGCTGCACGCTCCCGAGCGCCTGATGGCTGTACTCGGAATCGGATATGATGAGTCCGGCGAGAAATGCCCCGAGAGCAAGTGACAAACCTAGTGCAGCGGTCAGCGCGGCGACGGCAAGGCAAATGGCAACTACACTGATCATGAAGAGTTCCCGGCTGCGCAGGCGCACGATGTGAAAGAGCAGCCACGGCACGAACCATCTGGCTCCCCCGATGACCAGAAGTACTACCCCGCCGGCCTTGGTGAGCAGAATCGGCACGGACTGTCGGAAATCCCCCTCCATGCCGGCAAGCATGGGAACGACAAGAATCATCGGGACAATGGCAATGTCCTGAAAGATCAGAATCGCCAGGGATGTCCGGCCGTGCGGACTGTCGATCTCGGACCTCTCCTGAAGCGTGCGCAGAACGATTGCCGTGCTGCTCAGCGCAACGACGAATCCGACGAACAACGCAACGTCGGCCGGTTCCCCGAAACTGAGTGCCGTCAATACCGTCAGGGTCATCGTCAGGATCACCTGCGTGCCGCCGCCCAGTAGAACCGACTTGGCGATTCGCAGAAGTCCGGCCAGGGAAAACTCAATGCCGATTGTGAACAGAAGCAGGGCAATCCCGATCTCGGCCAGGACCTCGACTTCGTCAACGGCGTTAATCAGACGAAATCCATGAGGGCCCGCAAGGATGCCCGTGACCAGAAAGCCGACGATGGTCGGAATGCGCAGCTTGTGACAGACGATGAGAACTGCGATCGATAAGGCCAGAATGATCAGGATGTCATTCAGCAGTGGGATCGACATAGGCATTCGTTGGCGTCGCATCGACACAAGACGGTCGATGATATCATTGTGCAAAGCGGTAGTTTCGCAGGAGAATCGGGCCAGTGGGGCCGGTGTTCCCGCCGGTCAAGGCATTAGGGGAAACCGACAGGCGGGAAATATGAGACGGACCGTGTCGCCGCGAGTGGCACGGACAGGTCTTAATGGGCCGGGGCATCGTGAGCGTCCGCTTTACCCGCGTCATGGCCTTGCGCGTCACCGTGTGGCGCCTCCGCGCCATGATCGGCGCCGTGGTCATCTGTGGTGGACCGACTCCGAAGCTCGTTGTAGATCTTCGCTTCGCTCTCGATACGCTGATGGCGTTCGGCGTAGATCCCGTCTCGGCGCATGGTGTCGAACATCGTCAAGACAATGAAGATCATCAAGAACAACAGGCCGCCGATAAAAACGATCATATATGCCTTGTTGTCGTACAGCAAATGCATGAAGAAAAGGGCGACCAATACGCCTTTAACCGTCGCGATCACCATCGCAAGGATCAGATTCCACGTGCCACCAAGATCGATCTGGGCAGCGGCGACGGTGATCACCGTCAGCAGAAACAAAGCAGTCCCGACACCAATGTATATATAGAGCGGCGTTATGTGGGGATGGTGGCCCGTGGATTCGGAAGACATGGCGTGTTATCGATCCTGATTTTCAAAGTTAACCAAACGCGCTGCAGGACATTCACGCTTCCCGCCTGAGGCGGGCAGGCAACGCCGATGTTGCCAGCCACAGGCTGGTCCGCCGGTGGCGGAAAATTCCGATCCTGTTAAGGCGGATTCGGAACGATCGATTGTCGATCATCCAATGAGATACAGCAACGGAAACAGGTAAATCCAGATAAGGTCAACCAAATGCCAATAGAGTCCGCCAAGCTCGACCGGCGTATAGTAGGTGCTGCCGTAAGCGCCCTGCATGACCCGCCATAGAACCCAGCTTAAAAACGCCATGCCGCCGAGGACATGGAGACCGTGCA